>NZ_BAAADJ010000019.1 GCF_039522365.1 Bacillus carboniphilus
TGATTCCCACGGGTGCGACGTTCTACCCCGACTACCGTTATCATAAGACCATATAAAAATAGGTCAACCAGAAAATTCTGGCTAACCTTATATTACGAACGGGTGCTTTAGTTGAATAACCAAAAGAAAAATGCTCAGTGTTCCCCTGAGCATTTTTACATGTACTACTAGAGTTCAAATGAAGTTTACTCGTCTCTCATAAATAAATACGATCGACTCAACACCAGCCCTACCACGAATAACAATAGCGCAAAGTATGCAGGTAACAGATGTACAAAATCTATATATCCAATTAGGTAGTGCGTAGTCAGACCTGCTAGGAATGCAGGGATGCCTCCCCACAAAAATGTGTGCCAAACCCATTTGGCTCCTTGCTGAAACCCCCATAATGCTAACATTAAAACTAGTAAACCAACTGCGATTAAGGCACTACCAAAACCAGCACGGTCGTGGGCTATAACCGGAATTAGTTGCTGGTTAAATGAAGCCAGCTGATCTGGTGTCATACATATAAAGGTGAGGTCAGTTGGTACAAAAACAAACGAGACCCCTATTGTAGAAATCACAACTCCACCGATAGTCAAAGAGAATCCTAGCATAACGAGACACATCTGACCCCAGACAGCTTTTTTCCAATGGACATGATTGCTCTTGTTCCGGGATGTTGGCGATAGGGTAGCATGAGAGCTATTTTTGTATCCCAATATAAAAGCAGGAAGTAAGATCATCCAAAATAGAGCATGTAGCCAGTCAAAGTATCCGTAACCTATGAATAATAGGATTCCTAAGAAACCGACCATTCCTGCAGTATGGAACGCTTTTTTCGACCAATGGATTCCTCTTCGAATGCCGTGGTAGGCTAATTGCATGTAGACAATCCCACCGGATATCATCGTTCCAGCTAGTGTCATCCGGTCGTGTTCCATAAAAGCTAGAATTTGAGGATTAAATAATAGAATATCTTCCCTGGTTGCTCCTAAGAACCATTCATCATATGGCAAAATGACTCGGGTTAAGGCAAATATGAGAGCTAGCAATCCCCCAAATGTAATCAATAAACCAAATATAAAGTGATACACCCAATTTTTATTTGGATAAACAGGATGCTCCATTTTCTCATTTAGCAGTAACTCGTTAATCCGTTTTGGTAAACCAGGCCCAGAGAAAACGTAGCCATCCTCCAACAATATAAAATCAACTCCGAGCTGTAGCCATTCTACAGCAGTTTCCGGATCAGAAATGTTTCCTCTCAGTGTAATGGAGAGATTTGGTTGTTGTGCTAGTAGATTTTTAATCTCCGCTTTCGTAGTGGCACTCATTGAATCCATTTCAATGATATAGCCTGAGACTAACTCTTGGTCAGAAAGTTCCAATTGGTTCAGTTGAGAGGCTGGTAGGTTTACTAAAATGGGTAGATTAGTAGATAACCCGTTTAGCTGATCAAGGTCATCCCAATCTATGACCACAGCATCCACTTTGCTTAAAAGTTGGTTAAGCTGTGAGTGTTTCCATACATTTTTGGAAATTCGGGCCCAAATAGGTGGATGTTTGGATGGTAACCGATTGAGTGTCATAAGAGCATGTTCAAGAGAAGTAGAATTGCCCTCTAGACCACGGATGGTTCCCTTTATCCAGTCTACACGTAAAGAGCTTGTTCTCGCCTCAGGTCCAATTGGTCCGATTTCTATAATGCCAAAACCAAGGTGACAGAAGGCTTTTGTGCCTGAAAGCTCAGGGTCCATTCTTCCACTTAAACCAACGGAGGTCGGGTAAACTGTCTCCCATCTTGTGTTTGAAAGCTGGGGGGAAGGATTCATATGTCCCAGAAACTCAATCAGTTGTCTACCTCCAGGAACGCTAGCGATCGTAGACATTCCTTTATGAATAAAATGGCGTCCTGTTTCCGGTTTTAGTTTTTTTAATAAAGGTTTAAAAAGAGGGTGATAAGACCAATCAGGCATACAGAGCCCTCCCTCGTTATTTTATAAAAAATGGAAATTATACTACAATCATACATGATGAGCATCTAGGTTTCTAGGTGAAATGATATGGAGGGAAAGTATGGAAGCCGTTATCTTTGATTTTGATGGAACGATTATGGATACAGAGAGTTTATGGTATGAAGTGTATCGGGACACTTTGTTAGAAGAGTACAAGTATTCTCTTAAAATAGAAGACTTTTCAAAGGTAATTGGAACTGTTGATGATTTGTTAATGGACCAGTTGAAAAAAGAGATCGGAGAGCAGTTCGATCGAGATTGGCTAGAAAAGCTTGCTGGTGAGGAATTCAAAAGGAAAAAGGATATCCTTGCTGTTCGTGAAGGGATAATGGAACTCATCAGGTATTTTCAAGAGAAAGGGTATAAGTTGGCCATAGCTTCTAGTTCCAGGCGGAAGTGGATTCAGTTACATTTAGAGGCTTTTCAATTAACCTCCTACTTCCCAATCATTGTGTCGAGTGATGATGTAGAGAGAGTTAAACCAGATCCGGAGCTTTATGTAAAAGCGTTGGAGAAATTGAATGTTAGAGCGGTTGATGCCATGGCAATCGAGGATTCTGGGCATGGAGCGACTGCTGCAATTGGGGCGGGGATTCGGACGTTTGTTGTACCAAATCCGGTGACGGCGCATTTGAAGTTTCCGGTAGAAGCAAGTGTGTTTGAGGATTTTTGGGAATTGTTGAGTGAGTTGAATGGTTGAGAGATAAGAAAGATTTTCCGATACAACGCTATTGTTTTTCGATAGCAAGCGTATAATTTCTGATAGAGTGCTAAATTTTTCTGATAGCCGGCCCTAAATTTCCGATAGTGTGCTAATGTTTTCCGATAGTCGGCCCAAAATTTCCGATAGAGCGCTAAAGTTTTCCGATAGCCGGCCCAGAATTTCTGATAGATAGCCAAAGTTTTCTGATAGCCGTCCCAGAATCTCCAATAGAATGCTAATCCAGCACCATTTCCTCGATTTCATACATGTTCCGCTACTATCCTACATAGGATGTACAAGAAGTGGAGGGTTTGATTTTGTGGAAAGAGTTTAAAGAATTTGCGATTCGTGGAAACCTCGTGGATATGGCTTTTGCCGTTGTTATAGGTACAGGCTTTACTAAAATTGTAGATTCATTGGTGAGGGATTTAATGATGCCTATTTTTGGCGTGTTAATGGGAGGCGTCAATCTGACTTCTAAAAGTTTTATTTTGGGGAAGGCGGTTGTACGGTATGGGGCCTTTCTCCAGACCCTATTAGATTTCTTCATCATTGCTTTCTCCATTTTTATGGCCATGAAGGTTGTAAATCGTATCAGAGGGAAGGAAAAGATAAAAGAAGAAAAACAAAAAGATACTCTTGAAGATATCAGGGATCTATTAAATGAAAGACTGCCAGCTCCTAAACCACCAAAAAAACAGCATATTCAAATCATGATGAATCCTAGAAAGACAGATAAACCTAAATAAATGACACCCCTTCGTTTTTATAAATCGGAGGGGTTTTGTTTCTCTATATTTATTTTATAGACTATAACCAATAGTTGACCAAAAATGGTAAAATTAGTAATTGAATAAAACGATGGTTACTAACTGAAACATAACTTTGATTCATTCGTAAGATAAGTAAAGCATTTTAGGGGGAGTAATATGAAAATAATCGGACCATTTATGATCATCATTGGGTTGGCAGGATTGGGCTTCTCTATTTTTGAATTTTTAACACTTGATTTTCATGAAGAACCAAAATACTTCTGGATGAGCTTTGCTGCTATGCCGATCATATTTGTTGGGTTTATCCTAACAATGCCTGCGATTCAACGAAAAATTTTACGTGAAAATGAAGGTTTAATAAAGGGTCAATCAAGAATCATCGGTGAGGGATTTAAAGAGGGATTTGTAGGGAAGCAAAAATACTGTACAAATTGTGGTCACTCCCAAAATATAAACGCAAAGTTCTGTTCGGAATGTGGGGCTTCGTTTAAGAATGAGTAGTACCTAACTTTAGTATTTTAAAGTTGTTTGGTAGATGAGATGAAGGGTTGCAAAAGCAATCCTTTTTTTGTTTTAAAATAATTTGTATTTTCACTTGATTCCGCAATTTCCTTCGATTACAATAGTGCTTATCCTGTTTTTTCCACAATATCGCTCCCAATTCAGACTACCTTGGTTTCCGACAATGATATTCTTTCAATCTATTTCACCGCTTACCTTGAAAGAATGTACTTAAAACAGGGGAAGGAGACCGTTATGTCCGTAAAAGACCATCCTGATTTTGATTCTGAATTAAAACGTCTACAATTCACCAAGACTTACATGGATGCTGTGATTATGACAGCTGAAACGAGTACAGACCAGTTTAGGGAAAATATGAAACAGGCATTTGAAGAGTTAGAAAGACAGGACTCCAGTTTGAGCTACATGGAGTTGTTAACGAATGCCCGATTTTTTGAAATGTCTAAATCTGATCTGGAAAATTTGAAAAAGCTTCGTAAAAAACCGTATTTTGCTAGAATTGACTTTGCTAGAGAAGGCCATCCAGACACAGAAATCTACTACATAGGAAAAACCTCATTGTACCAAAGAGAAAACCAAGAACCGATTATTGTTGACTGGCGCTCACCCATCGCGAACCTTTATTACGAGGGAAGGCTCGGACCAGAGTCTTACAAAGCTGAAGGTGAGGTCTATAAGGGAGACTTATCTCTCAAAAGACAATATATCATTGAAGAAGGAGAATTAGAGGATGTCAGGGATATTGACCTCACTACTAATGATGAGATTCTTCAAGAATCGTTAGCTAAAAGTGCCAGCAACCGCCTCACAGATATTATTAACACCATCCAAGAAGAACAGAACCGAGTCATCCGGGCAGATTTGAATAAGCCCATCATTGTGCAAGGAGCGGCAGGAAGTGGAAAGACGACGATTGCCCTTCACCGAATCTCTTATTTTATTTACCATTATGCCGATTATTTTCAACCAGAAAACTTAATGATTTTAGCACCAAGTAGACTGTTTATTGATTATATTTCAGAAGTGCTTCCGGAGCTAGGGGTAGAAAAGGTTAAACAGTTCACATTTGTTGATTTTGCTTTAAAATGCATGGGAGAAAAAATAACCCTTACTGAAGACAAGAAGCTCATTTCATTGGTAGAACAAGATCATGAAGATGTAAAAATCGCTGCTACCATTTCAGGGTTTAAAGGGTCCAAGTTAATGAAGGAGATTCTAGATCAATATATTAAACACATTGAAAAAACCTTTTATGCTAAAGAAGATGTGTACGTCGATAAGTATAAAATCTTCACGGCAAAAAAATGGACCAACCTTTTTGCACAAGACTATCACTATCTGCCTCTCTATAGAAGAGTGGAGAAGCTGAAAAATATCCTTCAAAACGATGTGAGAAAAAAGAAGCATCAAATGATTGAGAAGATCAGATTGTTTTATGAGGATAAAATTGAAAAAGCCCTCTATCGGATGAAGGATGCAAACAAGAGAAGAGCTTATGTATCGGAAGCGCTAGACAGGAAAGAATTGAGGCTCAAGGAGATTCAGAAAGCCATTCGGACGGCTGTACCTACTTATCTGAAAAAGTTTCCGAAAAAGAAGTTGACCGAATATTATCAGGAACTCTTTGAAGACCCAGAGCTGCTTGTTACTTTTTCGAATGGAAAGCTTTCGAAATCACAGGCTGAAATGATGTGCTTATACTCGGACAAACTGCTTGCCAAGAAACGATATGAGATGGAAGACCTTGCACCACTCCTTTACCTGCACCATGCTCTGTATGGAGTAGATTCCGAGCTAAGAGCCAAGAATGTGGTGATTGATGAGGCCCAGGATTATAGTTACATGCAGTTTGCGGCTTTGAAATTCGCTTTAGATACAGACATGTTTACGATCGTGGGGGATTTAGCACAGGGAATTCACTCGTATCGGGGTATTACAGATTGGCAGTTAATAAAAAATGATCTTTTTCCAAGGGCTACCTATGTCGAACTTCAAAAGAGCTACCGAACAACGGTTGAAATTATGGAAGAAGCTAATAAGCTATTACCTTTGATTCCTGAGGAAACACCAAAAGTGGAACCGGTTGTTAGACATGGAGACCGACCGTCCTTTATTCAAATAAATGGTCAGCAGGAATTAGCTGAAAAACTGGCTGGGCAAATTAAGGGTTACAAAGAGGAAGGTTTTCAAACATTCGCGATTATTGGCAAGACCATGAAGGATTGTAAGCGCATAGCCAAAATTTTAGAAAAGAAGATGCCTGACTCTGTTCAGTTGATTCATGAACAGGACCAAATTGCAAAAGACAAAGTCGTGATAGTGCCTTCTTATTTAGTGAAGGGACTAGAGTTTGACGTGGTCTTTATTGTGTCTATGGAAGAAGCGTACCGTAAAGAAATCGAACTGGATATTAAGCTTTTATATGTTGCCATGACAAGGCCATTACATAGACTGGTATTCTTCGGTCAATCAAAAGAGACGTTTTTACTATCCGATGAGGGAGAGAATTGAATGACGTATCATATACGAGTTCGAGCAGGGGCAGTTATTATCGAAAATGACGCGATTTTATTGGTGGAATTTAACGATCACAATGGCCTTCACTACAACTTTCCTGCAGGGGGAGCAGAACCAGGGGAGTCCGTGGTGGAAACAGCAAAAAGAGAAGCATGGGAAGAAGCGGGGGTAGAGGTCGAAGTCGGGCCTCTTGCCTTTGTCTATGAATATACGCCGCATTTAAATAATGAGCGTTTTGGTTCCACTCATTCCTTAGGTTTAATGTTTGATTGCAAATTAGTGGACGGTTCGACCGTACGTCAACCAGCACAACCGGACCCTTTCCAAACAGGGGTGAAATGGATCCCGTTGAGTGAGCTCGAGAATATTGTGTTATATCCAAATGTGAAGAAGCAGATCTTAGAGTATGCGAGTGGGAAGCGGGAGATGGAATTGTTGGAAGAGCATAGGTTGGAGCAGTATGTGAATAAGTAGAAGTAGTAAGGGGGCGCTGAATGTAAGTTCAGTGCCATTTTTAATTAGTGCCAGTTTTATGGAAGATCCGGTTATAGGGGTCATTGAAAAGAAGAAATTTGGCCTGTTTTCTAGCTGGTATCCCAAAACCGGCATTTCCATAAAATTATGTTTTAGTTTTACGACAGCGTAATGAAAAACTAGGACATAAAGTGAAAATACGTTCTAGTTTTGCAGCTGTCCGTCTAAAAGTAGGACATAAGATGAAAATATGTTCTAGTTTTTCGGTGGTGGAACAAAAACCAGGACATAAAATGAAAATACGTTCTAGTTTTTCGACCGCCCGACAAAAACCAGGACGTAAAATGAAAATATGTTCTAGTTTTCCGGACACCCGACAAAAACTAGGACATAAAATGAAAATACGTTCTAGTTTTTCAGCCACCCGACAGAAACTGGGACATAAAATGAAAATATGTCCTAGTTTTCCATCCACCCGACAAAAAACAGGATACAAACCCAAAACTCGTCCAGTGTCACCAACCAAAAAGAAAACAGGAACTAAAACCTGTTCCTGTTTCCCGTCCTAAACCACTGAAAACCTACTTCGCCGGAAATCTCCATACCGCAGCATCATCTTCCCATGAAGCCATGGATTTATATTGGAGTTCCCAATCGCCCTCTTGAGCAGGGACATCAAAGTAAACAGTACCACGAGCCTTCTTACCACCAGGGAGTTCTGTTGAGATTCCCATATCATCAGAAGGGAGAGCTTGCGTTAACTCAAAACCTTCTGCATCATATAACGTAAATTCCATACTATCGATATAATACGATTCCTTATTTGTGTTTTCTACAGTAATATTCGCAACAATAGCATGGTCTTGTGTGAGTGGCTGGAACTGGTTAATTTCGCCTTCGTAAACCTCTACACTATCTAGTGTAATTTTGACACCTTCAATCGTTAGGGTATCACCAATGGATCCTTCGGTAGCTCCGCCATCACCAGTATCACCGGCATCTTCATCTGCACCCTGATCTTCGTTCGTATCGCCCTCATCGGCAGCACCTTGGTCACCAGTACCTGTATCTTCATTGGCTTGATTTTCTTGAGCTGTGTTATCACCATTGTTCTCGGCATCATCTGTTGCAGCCCCACATCCGCTTAAGACTAATAACAAAATGCTAAATAAGGAAAAAATCTTTAATTTCATGGTTGCCCTCCTTATAAAATTTTGGTTATACACGGTTAGTATCTCAATCGGAAAATTTTTTATGAAAGAGGACACAAAAAAAGTCACCGCATCAGGGCGGTGACTTTCAACTTATTGGTTTTACTCCATCCAGCTATCCACTAGATCTCTGTTTTCATCAATCCACTGTTGTGCGCCTTCTACAGGGTCTCCAGTTTCATTGATGGTTGCCATTAAAGAACCAAGAGTGGCATCATCCATGCTCCAGTTTTGTAAGTACTCCCATACTTCTGGGTGATCTTTTTCAAAATCTGTACGAGTCATGAACATAATATCATCAGGCTCTCCATAAACACCTTTTGGATCCTCTAGATATTTTAGATCGTATTCTGCAAATGCCCAGTGTGGACTCCAAAGTGTTACAACAATTGGCTCTTGTTTTTGGTAAGCTTTATCAAGCTCAGTCATCATAGCTGGTTCTGAGGATGGAACTAAGTCTAATGTCCAGCTATACTCATCAACTGCATCTCCTGTGATTCCAACCAAGCTAGAACCTGCATCAATACCAACAATTCTGTTACCTAAATCATCTGCATAATCATTTAATTGGTCAAGACTGTTTAGGTCTTCCATGTATGTAGGAACAGCAAGTCCTAGTGCAGTACCTTCGTACCATACATCACCGAGAACGACATCTTCTTCATATTGTTCATATAACGGTGCATCCGTAAATGGTAGCCATACTTCTGGTGCTACATCTAAATCACCTTGTGCGATACCTGTCCAAACAGGACCTTTTTCTAGTTCTTTCAGTGTTACTTCATAGCCTTCTTCAGCTAATAGAATTTTCCACATGTTAGATACGGCAATGTTCTCTGCCCAGTTGTTAATTCCGAAAGTTAGTTCAGTGGTATCTCCACCTTCACCATCACCTTCCGTGTTTCCGCATGCTGCTAGTACAAGTGACACAGCAAGCATAAGTGCAAGTACTATTTTTTTCTTCATGTTACCCCTCCTAGAATATCTCACAATGGGCCTTTTCCCTCGTGACATAGAATTAAACATCTTTTTTAAAAAAAGTTTACAAAAATTACGAACGTAGTCCGAATTTACTATGTATGAAGCGGAAAATTAAATTTTTATTAAAAAAGTAGTTTGAAAGATTCGCAGAATGGGTAAATGGAACTTATGTGTGTTTTTTTCCATACATGAAGTATTAAATATAAAAGCAAGAATGAGGTGTAAGAATGGAACCCGTACAAATAAAGGTAGAAGGTGTCACTAAAATATTTGGGAAAACACCTTCAAAAGCTATTGACCTTTTAGAACAGGGGAAAACGAAAGATCAAATATTAGAACAAACTGGAATGACGGTTGGTGTGAACCAAGCTAGCTTTGAAGTGAAAAAAGGTGAAATCTTTGTCATTATGGGACTTTCCGGAAGTGGTAAATCCACTCTAGTTCGTCTCTTAAATCGCTTAATCGAACCATCAGCAGGGAAGGTATTGATTAACGGGGTAGACATAGTTGAAATGAAGCCAGCTCAACTTAGGGAAGTTCGTAGAAAAACAATGAGTATGGTGTTTCAACGATTTGCACTGTTTCCACATCGTTCGGTGTTAGAGAACGCAGCTTACGGCTTAGAGATACAGGGTGTGGAGAAGGAAGAAAGAGAGAAAAAGGCTCAAAGTGCTTTGGAGTTAGTTGGATTAAAAGGTTACGAAGAAAGTTATCCATCTGAACTTAGTGGCGGTATGCAGCAAAGGGTTGGTCTGGCTAGAGCGTTAGCCAATGATCCAGAAGTACTACTCATGGACGAAGCCTTTAGTGCATTAGATCCTTTGATTCGAAAAGATATGCAGGATGAATTACTTGAGTTGCAGGAAACCATGCACAAAACCATTATTTTCATTACACACGATTTAGATGAAGCGCTTCGGATAGGAGATCGGATTGCTCTAATGAAGGATGGTTCGATTGTTCAAATTGGTACTCCAGAGGAAATCATGATGAACCCTGCCAACGATTATGTGGAGCGGTTTGTCGAGGATGTCAATTTGTCAAAAGTCTTAACTGCTGAAGCAGTAATGATTAGACCTGAAACGGTTCAATTAGATCGTGGTCCGAGAGTGGCACTGAAGCTCATGAAAGACGCGGGTGTCTCTACTCTGTATGTAGTAGATAAGAAAAAGGTCTTTGTGGGAGTTGTAACTGCAGATTTGGTGAATCAGGCAATTAAGGAAGAAAAGACATTACAGGATATCTTAATCAACGAATTACCAACAGTCGAAACAACAACCATCATGGATGACATGTTTGAAAAAATGGCTTCTATTTCATACCCTCTTCCAGTTGTAGATGAGACTCGAAAGCTTAAAGGGATTGTGAAAAGAGAAGGAGTCATTGAAGCACTAGCAGGTTACGAAAGAGGAGGGGAATCCGACCATGTATAATTTACCACTTCCAGAAATACCATTAGCAGATTGGGTGGATTCTTTTGTCGATAAAATTACAGATACCTTTGGAACCTTTTTTGAAGGGTTTGCTAATGTTATAGAGGTATTTTGGGATTTACTTGTTAAGGGATTGTTATTACCCCCGCCGATCATTGTTATTGCTTTATTTGCTTTAGTGGCTTTCTTAGTTAGTCGCAAAATTGGTTTTACTATTTTTACTTTTGTCGGACTGCTATTTATTTTAAGTCTTGGCTATTGGACTCATACGATGCAAACAGTCTCTTTAGTACTTTGTTCCGTATTATTGTCGTTGATTATAGGAATTCCTGTTGGGATATGGGCTTCTCAAAACAACAAAGTATCAAGCGTTATTACACCAATTCTTGATTTTATGCAGACCATGCCTGCCTTTGTCTATTTAATCCCTTCTATCATTTTCTTTGGGATTGGAGTTGTACCAGGAATCGTAGCATCTGTTATTTTCGCAATGCCACCAACGATTCGATTAACGAATTTAGGAATCAGACAAGTTCCAGAAGATTTAGTGGAAGCTTCCAATGCATTTGGATCCACCACAAGTCAAAAGCTGTTTAAGGTCCAATTACCACTTGCAACTCCTACTATTATGGCGGGAATTAACCAAAGTATCATGCTTTCCCTATCGATGGTTGTTATTGCATCGTTAGTTGGAGCGCCTGGACTGGGGACAGAAGTATTCCGTGCTGTAACGAGGATTGAAGTAGGAACTGGATTTGCTTCAGGTATTTGTATTGTTATATTAGCGATTATTTTAGACCGAATCACACAAAACTTAAAACCAAGCCAAAAAATTTAAAAGACACTGCAGAGTGTCTTTTTTCTATTTCTGAAGAATTCGTGCTAAAATAACTCAGTACAGGAGGGTGAAAAATATTGAGTAAAACATTACAAGGAACAACCAAATTACATAACGGAATTGAAATGCCTTATTTTGGTTTAGGTGTTTATAAGGTAGAAGAAGGCCATCAAGTGGAAGAAACCGTTCATGCGGCTTTAGACTTAGGCTATCGTGCTGTTGATACAGCGGCATTATATGAAAATGAAGAAGGCGTTGGAAAGGCAGTACGTGAACATAGTGTCCCTCGGGAAGATATTTTCGTCACAACGAAAGTATGGAACAGTGATCAAGGATATGATTCCACCTTACGTGCTTTTGAAGATAGCTATAATAAACTAGGACTAGACTATATAGATCTTTACCTCATTCACTGGCCTGTTGTAGCTAAATACAAGGATACTTGGAAGGCGCTAGAACGCTTATACTCTGAAGGAGTAGTAAAGGCAATTGGTGTTAGTAACTTCCAGCCTCATCACTTGGAAGATTTAATGAATACAGCCAATGAAAAACCCGTTGTTAACCAAGTGGAGTGCCATCCACTATTAACACAAGAAGAGGTTAAAGCGTATTGTCGCCAGCATGATATCAGAGTGGAGGCTTGGTCTCCAATTGCAAAAGGAACCGTGATGGACAACCCAGTACTTGTGGAGTTAGCCAAAAAATACGGAAAGTCACCAGCACAGGTAATCCTACGTTGGCACTTGCAAAATGACGTGATTGTCATTCCAAAATCAGTAACACCTTCACGCCTAAAAGAAAATGCTGATATTTTTGACTTCGAATTGTCTACTGAGGATTTAGAGAAAGTAAATCAATTAAACAAAAATCAACGTTTAGGTGCTGACCCAGATAACTTTGATTTTTAACTTTGTAACCCCACTTAGGTGGGGTTTTTTGCACTATAAAAAAGGATAAAATTTTAGCAGAGAAGTAATTCGACGTAGGGAAAATTTTTAGGTGTATAGTATAAGTGCAACTACGACTCTGTCTTCGCCTGAAGGCTCGCCAATCGGCGAGTTTTCTTTAATGCATAAAAATTAGAGGGTGGGAAACATTTAGAAATGATTCTTTTTGCAAGAAGAACATAGTGGGAAAGGTGATTAGAATTTTGACGAATGTAAAATTAGCTGTTATTTACTACAGTTCAACGGGTACAAACTATGAGCTCTCAAAATGGGCAGAAGCTGGTGCGAAGGATGCTGGGGCAGAGGTTAAGGTTTTGAAGGTTCCTGAACTTGCACCAGAAGCTGCGATTGCATCAAACCCTGCATGGAAGGCACATGTGGAAGCGACAAAGGATGTCCCAGAAGCCACGTCTGACGATATTGAATGGGCGGATGCCATCATCTTTAGTGTTCCTACACGATTTGGAAACGTCCCATCGCAACTGAAGCAATTTCTTGATACACAAGGTGGATTGTGGGCTACTGGAAAAACCGTAAACAAAGTGGTCAGTGCCATGACGTCAGCCCAAAATCCTCACGGTGGACAAGAAGCCACTCTGCTTTCCCTGTACACATCCATGATGCACTGGGGTGCGATTATCGTACCACCAGGATATACGGATCAAATTTTATTTGGAGCAGGCGGTAATCCGTACGGTACAAGTGTAACACAAGGACAGGATGGAAAAATGGTTGAAGATGTAGAAGGTGCGGTTAAACACCAGGCGAAACGAACAGTTGAAGTGGCAAAGTGGGTTAAAAGTGGAATGAGTTCATGATAAATGGGAGATGCGAATCTCCCTTTTTATATTGGTATGGAGAGCCGCGGAAGCCAGCGGACAGACGATCCGCTATTTCATGAAAAAGCGGTAAAATAGGCTGGTTCGCGGACAGAGGTTCCGCTATTTGCTATTTTTTAAGTGAAAATAGGCTGAAAATGAACAAATAACGGAACCAGTGTCCGCTGAGGTGCGGAAAACCGGCATTTTTTCATAAATAACGGAACCACAGTCCGGATACTTTGGCAATCAATTTTTAACGGACACACGATCCGCTATTTCATGAAAAAGAACCCAAATAGGCTGGTTCGCGGACAGAGGATCCGCTATTTGCCTAATTTCAAGATAAAATTGAACGAAAACCATCAAATAACGGAACGAGAGTCCGGTTCGACTTAAAAAACAGCCTTTTTTACCTCAATAACGGAACCACAGTCCGCGAACAAACTACCAATGACTGCCAGCTAGTCTTATTTGATTAGGTCCATCATATTATCCAATAAAGGAGCTTTCACTCGTATCCTTTCCTCTGTTAAAGGATGTGTAAAGCTTAAATCAGTTGCATGAAGCACTGGTCGATAAAATCCTCTAGAACCACCATAAAGTTCATCACCAACTAAAGGATGGCCCAATGCTTGAAGGTGGACTCGAATTTGATGAGTTCGACCTGTTTCTAGCTTACATTGGACCAAAGAACGATTAACCCGTTTGTTGTACTCTAAAACTTCATAATGGGTAACCGCCGCTTGGCCAGATGGAGAAACCCTGCGTCGGGTTGGATGATGTCGATCTCTCCCAATAGCTTTGTTAATAGTTCCCTTCTTTTGTTTGGGGCATCCATCTACAATTGCCCAGTATGTACGATGTACCTCTTTTCTAGTTAGTTGCTCATCTAATAGAGCACCTGCAAGTTCATGCTTCGAGAATAAAACGGCACCGGTTGTATCTTTGTCGAGCCGGTGAATATGCCGTATTCTACGTAGTTCCCCTGATGATAGACTATGAAAAGAGACCCCATTCAATAAAGTAATTTCATCTTCTTCTTCCGTTGGGTGGGTTTTCATACCCGCAGGTTTATTGGCAACTAGACAATGGTCGTCTTCAAATAAAATGGGTATTTCAGCATATAATGGCTCAAGTGCAAAGGCTTGATCCTCTAGAAGCTTGATTTTTATCTGATCTGATTTTTGAAGAGGAACATTCCAATTAGGTTCCTGCCCATTCACTAGGACATACCGTTCCATCCTCCATAGATGAACCATTTTTTTAGGAAGTGGCCACACACTTTTGAAAACTTCTTGTAATGTAAATCCCTCCCATTCCGATTTAATAGCAAACGAAATATAGGGACCTTGTCGGCTAACTTTCATTTTAAAAAACTCCTTTATAGGAAAGGGCTGGTAACGTTTCCTCCCGTAATTTTAGATACCTTTAATTACCACCCTAAACATTAGTTGACCTATGTTATGCTAGAGTCATATTACGTTCAGATTACAGATTCATGACAAAGGTGGGTTGAAGAGTGAAGATTGTATATGCTTCAACAAAGGAGCAAGAGGAAAAGATAGAAGAATTGGTCGAGCAGATTTACTCCGAAATTTTCCCTCAGTATTTCCTTGATGAAGAAATTAAGAATTTTGAAGGATTGAATGTCTTACATATGACGAAGTCAAACACAGAATATGTCGGGACGCTAAAAGAAGCTTTTAAAGTAATCTCAAGCTTACAAACTATTATATCCATTTTAGAAGTGCAAAATCGAGTCGATGTTGACGAAAAATATCAGGATATTTTCGATGAGAATGTCCGCATTTTACAAAACTATGGCCTTATTTTCCCTTTTACTTTTCATCATTTCCAAACAACAAAGACGAGCGAGAATGACTTCAGTACGTATGTGAAACCGGCAAATGAATTGCTAATCTAAGAAAAACGTGCCTGCATTTTAAATGTAGGCACGTTTTTTTATTTATTAACTATTTTTATTTTCTTCATACCAAGCTTGAAACTCTTCTCGATCTAACTCAAACCATTTTTCATAAATCTCTTTATCGAACAGACCCGTAATACGTTGGTATTCTTGCCCGTCTTTGAATTTAATAATGGTAGGTGTTGCTTCTAGTCCGTATTTTGGCCAAGCTTGTTCAAACTCAAGTACATTGTACTTAACCATTTCAACCCCTAAGTCTTCTGCTAGTGGGGAAACAATAGGTGTAGCTTCCTTACAGTAGCCACATTCAGGGCTAAAAAAGTAAACTGTTACATCTTCACCATTAGCCAATTTTTCCTCAAGCTCTTCTGGTAGAATGATATTTGTCGTATATAAAGGATCATCAAATTGATCAATGGTTGATTGTTTTAACTCGTCGGTTCCATACGGGTTATTTTTCATTTTTGCAGCATTCTGCATGTTATTCAGTACAATCATTCCTCCAAATAGAAGGACAATGACCGCTAAAAAGATCACAACTTTTTTCAAGTTATTTCACTCTCCTCTTCCAAGTTAAAAAGCTAAAAATACTGATTAAAATAAAGGCTATAAGTGCTAGGAAAGGAATGGTTACGAAACCAAAGTAATTAATATACTCCCCTGTACACGGTACTCTCCCACACGATACAGAATTTTCTCCTAGGAAGTCTATTTTCTGGATGGAGTAATGATATAAGGAGATAATAGCTCCGATGGTAGAAAGAATAAATGTATAAAAACTAATAGCGAAATCTTTCTTTACTACACCTATACCTAATATAACCGTTAGTGGATACATGAGAATTCGTTGATACCAGCATAATTCACACGGTTCATACATTCGAACCTCAGAAAAATACAAACTACCAAACATAGCGATAATGGATGTCGCCCATGCTATGAATAAAAAAGTCTCCCTTTGATCTTTTTTCATAGAGCACCTCACCTTCTACTTACTAAATTATAGTATGTAATAAAAAAAATTGTAAGTATAGAGTATGACAGGATTTTGACATCTCACAATAATAGACGTGAACCAAGAAAAAAAGTAAGCTAATATTGAGTTCAAAAAGAAAGTAGGGTTTTTGTATGCAAACTCGTAAATGGTGGAAAGAAGCAGTGGTTTATCAAGTATACCCACGAAGCTTTAATGATTCCAATGGTGATGGAATCGGAGATATTCCAGGTATCATTGAAAAATTAGATTATCTTAAAGAGTTAGGGATTGATGTAATCTGGCTTTCACCAGTTTATGATTCCCCGAATGATGATAATGGATATGACATTAGTGACTATCGAAATATCATGGATGAATTTGGAACGATGCAGGACTGGGAAAAGCTTTTAGCTGAAATGCATCAAAGAGGGATTAAGCTTGTGATGGATTTAGTAGTAAACCACACATCAGATGAGCATGCTTGGTTTGTGGAGTCCAAAAAATCAAAGGCCAATCCATACCGGGATTATTATATTTGGAGACCAGGTAAAGATGGGAAGGAACCAAATAACTGGGGATCCACTTTTAGTGGTTCTGCTTGGCAGTATGATGAAGCAACAGATGAGTATTTTTTACATATATTCTCGAAGAAACAGCCGGATTTGAATTGGGAGAATCCGACCGTTCGAAAAGAAGTTTACGATATGATGAAATTTTGGCTCGATAAGGGCGTGGATGGATTCCGTATGGATGTCATCAATTTTATTTCTAAAGTTGAGGGCTTACCTGATGCTCCAAATCCTGAAGGGAAAAGATATGCCTCAGGAAGTAAATATTTCATGAACGGACCAAGAATTCACGAATTTTTGCAAGAAATGCATAGAGAAGTATTATCTAAATATGACATTCTCACAGTGGGAGAAATGCCTGGAGTTCGTCCTCCGATGGCCATTGATTATACAGCTGAGGAGAGAAATGAATTAAATATGGTATTCACCTTTGAACATGTGGATGTCGATTCTGGTCCAGAAGGAAAATGGGATTTACGACCATTTGATTTGATTAGACTAAAAGAAATTTTAACAAAGTGGCAAGATGCATTACATGAAAAAGGTTGGAATAGTCTGTACTGGAATAATCATGATCAGCCTCGAATTGTTTCCCGCCTTGGAAACGATACGAAATACAGAGTGAAATCGGCTAAAATGCTTGGGACTTTACTGCATATGATGCAAGGAACTCCTTATATTTATCAAGGAGAAGAGCTTGGGATGACCAATGTTCGTTTTGACTCGATTGATGACTACAAAGACATTGAAATCCTAAATATGTACAAAGAAAAAATCGAACAAGGGAAAAAGCATGAAGATATCATGAAGTCAATCTATGTAAAAGGGAGAGATAATGCACGGACTCCTATGCATTGGGATGACAGTGAGAATGCTGGGTTTACGACTGGAACACCGTGGATTAAGGTGAATCCAAACTACAAAGAGATTAACGCTGAACAAGCTATAAAGGATGAAAAATCAGTTTTTCATTACTATAAGAACCTCATTCAGCTTAGAAAAAATAATGACATTGTTGTTTATGGCAAATATGATCTTCTTCTAAAAGATCATCCACAAGTCTATGCCTATACTCGTACGCTAGAGGATGAACAACTCCTTGTTTTAGCCAATGTATCTGGTGAGGAGCAGGAGATTGACATTCCGTCTCACATTAAACCAGCTTCAGAACCTGAAGTGTTTGTTACGAACGATGAAAAACAGCCATTTAATCAAAAAATGACGTTACAACCTTGGGAAGCAAGGGTATATAAATATAAGGTGTAAGTAAAAGACAAGAGATTCGTCTCTTGTCTTTTTCATAAGGTGTAGTATAAGAGGCAAAATAAAAAGGAGAGTCAAAGGAACTTCCTTTTTATTTTGAATAAAGGAGAAAACTATATGTCAAAGCTTGATTTATCTAGGTTCGAGAAGAAAATGATAGTTCGCAACATGAGAGAAGAAGATATAGATGATATTATCAACCTTGGTAAGATTTGCTTTCCTGGAATGGAACCATGGAAAAGAGATCAATTAGAGAGCCACTTAAGGATGTTCCAAGAAGGCCAATTTGTAGCGGAGTTTGAAGATGAAATCATCGCATCTTGTTCAAGTCTTATCATAGATTTCGACGAATATGATGATCGCCATACTTGGGATGACATTACTGATGGAGGGTACATAACGAACCACAATCCAGAAGGCTATAATTTATACGGCATTGAAGTCATGGTCCATCCGGATTATCGAAGAATGAAATTGGGGCACAGGCTTTATGAGGCCAGAAAAGATTTAGCTCGTAGGTTAAACCTGAAAAGTATTATTATCGGGGGGAGAATTCCGAACTATCATAAGTATGCGGACAAAATGACACCAAGGGAGTATGTGGAGCAAGTTAAAATGCGTAACATTTATGACCCTGTCATGTCCTTTCAGCTTTTTAATGATTTTTCGTTGATGAGGTTGAACCCAGGATATTTACCTGATGATAAAGCCTCTAATAAATATGCAACCCTAATGGAATGGAATAACGTGGACTACCGACCAAAATCCAAGCGTTATTTTAAAACGAGCTTCCCTGTTCGCATTTGTGTCGTCCAGTATGGGATGAGGCAAATTCATAATTTTGAGGAGTTTGAAAACCAGGTTGAGTATTATGTGGATGTGGCTTATGATGCTGGGTCCGATTTCGTTGTATTCCCAGAAATTTTCACAACCCAATTGATGTCTTTCCTGGAAGAAAAAACACCAAGTCTAGCGATACGGAAATTGACAGAGTATACAGAGCAGTATATTGAGTTGTTTACACAATTAGCCGTAAAATACAATGTCAATATAATTGGTGGGTCACACATTGTGAAAGAAGATGACGACCGAATTTATAATATCGCCTATTTGTTTAGACGTGATGGAACGATTGAAAAACAGTATAAGCTACATATTACTCCTAACGAAAAAAGATGGTGGGGAGTCAGCGCAGGAGATACCATTAAGGTATTTGACACGGATTGCGGAAAAATTGGAATTCCGATTTGCTATGATATTGAATTCCCAGAGGTAGCAAGAATTATGACAGAAATGGGAGCAAAAATTATTTTTGTTCCATTCTGTACAGAAGATCGCCAAGGCTATTTACGTGTTCGCTATTGTGCACAAGCTCGTGCAATAGAGAATCAAGTCTACACCGTTATTTCAGGTACTGTGGGGAACTTACCACAGACAGAAAATATGGATATTCAGTATGCACAATCCGCAATTTTTTCTCCTTCTGACTTTGAATTTGCTCGGGATGGAATTGTTGGAGAGACGAATCCAAATATTGAAATGGTCGTAATCGGAGACGTGGACCTTGAAATTTTAAGACGTCAGAGACAAGATGGTTCTGTTATGCAGCTAAAAGATCGCCGACCTGATATTTATGAGGTTAATTACAAACGAAAATAAGCAAACACAACTGAGAGGATGTACAACAACCATGTTAAAAGACAAAGTAGCCATCATTACAGGTGCAACCCGTGGAATTGGAAAAGCGATAGCTTTCAGACTAGCAAAGGAAGGGATGAAGCTTTCATTAGTCGGTAGTTCGGATGAAATTAGGAAGACAGCAGAAGAATTAAAGGCTAAAGGGTATTCGGATGTAGTAGCTTCTCAAGCAGATGTTACGAAGGAGGCCGATGTGACTCGATTTGTTCAGGAGACCTTGGAGGCATATGGACAAATTGACCTTCTAGTTAATAATGCTGGGATAGGATTTTTTAAAGAAGTGGTCGATACGACAGTTGAAGAGTGGTCCAAGTTGTTTGAAGTGAATGTCCAAGGTGTGTTTCTGTCTTCAAAAGGTGTTCTGCCCCATATGAAAGAGAAGAAGAGCGGGACAATTGTTACCATTTCCTCTGATGTCGCGCGCTACACCATTCCAAATGGGTCAGCATACACGGCTTCCAAATATGCTGTTCAAGGATTTTGTGGCTCTCTAGCCCAAGAGGTTCGTGGCGATCGAATTCGAGTAGGAACCATCAATCCCGGTATGGTGGATACGTATTTCGCAAATTCAACCCAAGGCTTACCGGAAAAAGAAGATTGGCTCAAGGTTGAAAATATCGCAGATGCGGTGGTTTATATGGCATCGGCACCGCCACACATGCTGATTGATGAAATTATTCTGCATCCTTTTGCACAGAATTATCCAATAGCATAGAGAGAGAAAGGCCGCGTCGGGGGATGCGGTCTATTTTTACGGTGAAGCTCCGTCTGTCCCGTTTAGTAGTGGCACTCACCTTAAATGGGACAGGTGAAGCTCCGTCTGTCCCGTTTAGTAGTGAACCCCACCTCAAATGGGACAGGTGAAGCTCCGTCTGTCCCGTTTAGTAATGAACCCCACCTCAAATGGGACAGGTGAAGCTCCGTCTGTCCCGTTTAATAATGAACCCCACCTCAAATGGGACAGGTGAAGCCCTGACTGTCCCGTTTGTCAGTTAACCTCGAATCAAATGGGACAGCAGCATACCCTAGCATGCCCGAAGCGTTTGGCTTAACTTTTTCCTTCACATAAACCGGCCCTTCATTCACCTCCCCTCAGACTTTAGTCGTAGAAAAGTTCCTTCCAATTAAGAAGGGTTTTCCCATGTAAAAGCAAATATAATAGAAGTAGAAACAAATGTAGAGGAGAAATCACATGGGGAACTCCATCAATCGGTTAAATGTCTTGAAAAATATTGCGGAGCTATTAAACGAAGGAACAGACCTTGAACTCATGCTTCAAGAAGTTCTTCAAAAACTATTAACATTAACGAACCTTACCACAGGTTGGATTTTTTTAATCGACCAACATGGCAACCGAACGCTAGCTGCCCATGAAAACTTACCTCCAGCACTGGAACATAACAACCGCGCGCCCATGTGTCAGGGAGGCTGTTGGTGTGTTGATAAATTTAATAAAGGCACCTTAAACAAGGCTTCTAATATTATCGAATGTCAGCGAATTGAAATTGTGACAAAACAACAATTAGGGAGTACGTGTGGAATCACTCACCACGCTACGGTTCCTTTAAAAGTAGGTGGAGAACGTTTTGGCTTATTGAATGTAGCCTCTCCGAATAAAACTTTTTTTACGGAAGAAGAGTTGGCTTTATTAGAGGCGACAGCCCATCAAATTGGAGCTGCCATCAAGCGGATTCAATTAACGAAAAAGGAACAGGAATTGGCGCTAAGTGCTGAGCGAAATAGATTGGCTCGTGATCTTCATGATTCGGTCAACCAGCTTCTTTTCTCGATGACTTTAACGGCTCGAGGCGGAAAAGAGATGACAAATGATGAGGGTGTCAAAGAGACCTTCGGCTATATTCAGCAACTAGCACAGCAAGCTCTCAGCGAGATGAGGGCCCTGATATGGCAGCTAAAGCCAAATGGTTTAGAAAATGGTCTTTTACAAGCGATTAAAAGCTATGGAGAAATGATTGAATTACAAGTACAAGACCGTGTTAGTGGTGTTGGTCATCTACCTTCAAACGTGGAAGAAGTACTCTGGAGAGTCAGTCAAGAAGCACTGAATAATTGTAAAAAGCATGCGGGTACGAATGAAATCCTTATCCATATAGAGCACGAAAAAAACCAGGTTAATGTAACAATAGAAGATAAGGGAGTCGGTTTTACTTTTTCTCAGAATCAAAACATTCCAACGCTAGGTTTGAGTAATATGGAGACAAGAGTCCGCTCGGTAGGTGGTACGTTTTCTTTAAAAAGTGAAATCAATAAAGGCACCATTATACAGATAAGCATTCCATTTTAATGGAGAGGTGAAGAAAATGGGGATTCGAATTTTAATTGCAGATGATCATCCGGTTGTTAGGAGAGGGCTTATATTTTTTTTGAAAACGCAATCAGACCTTGATATTGTAGGCGAGGCTAATGATGGGGAGGAAGCGGTCCGTTTGGCTCAATCCCTAAAACCTGATATGATTTTAATGGATTTACTAATGCCCAAATTGAATGGGATTGAGGCAACCAAAGTCATCAAAGATGAGCTTCCACAATCAAAAATTATTATTTTGACAAGTTTTTCTGATCAGGATCAAGTAATACCAGCAATTGAAGCTGGAGCAGACGGTTATCAGTTAAAAGATGTGGAACCCGATGTGCTCGTTCAAGCTATTCGAGAAGTGGTAAACGGCGGAAGATCCCTACACCCAAAGGCAACCAATCATATATTAAACCAGTTTACCAATAAACGGGAATCCGCTGGACGAATTCATGAACTCACAAATCGTGAGAAAGAAGTTTTATCTGAGATCGCAAAGGGAAAAAGCAATAAGGAGATTGCGGCATCTCTTTATATCACAGAAAAAACTGTGAAAACACATGTCTCAAACATTCTTGCAAAGCTTGAACTAGCAGATCGAACACAAGCCGCTCTATATGCGGTTCGAATTGGCCTCGTGCAAAACACTGGTGAATAATCCTTATTCAGCACAACATAAGAGGGAGAGGACAATATGAATATTGTGGTTTTGAGCGGTAGCCCTAGAAAAAAAGGGCGGACAGGCATAGCCACTCGTTTTATCAGTCGTAAATATGATTTTTCATTAATCGACCTTGCGAGTACAGACCTACCATTATTTAATGGAGAAGAAAGCCAAAAACAATTAGAGGTCGTTCAAGATTTGCGAAAAGCCATTAAACAGGCAGATGGTGTCATTTTAGCATCCCCTGAATACCACAGCGCTATGAGTGGCTGTTTAAAAAATGCTTTAGATTTTTTATCTAGTGAGCAATTTGCTCATAAGCCAGTTGCACTTTTAGCTGTAGCTG
The DNA here is from genome assembly GCF_039522365.1 of Bacillus carboniphilus. Lineage (GTDB taxonomy): Bacteria > Bacillota > Bacilli > Bacillales > JC228 > Bacillus_BF > Bacillus_BF carboniphilus. The sequence goes on from NZ_BAAADJ010000019.1 coordinate 22,978, forward strand.
GTGGAGGAAAAGGTGGAATCAATGCCTTAAATAACATGCGAACGGTTGGACGTGGAGTCTATGCAAACGTCATTCCGCGTCAGCTCGTACTAGATCCGCATTGTTTTGATTATGAAGAGGATGCCCTTGACGAGAACGCAGCCAAATTAGTGGATGCACTTGTAACGGAATTAAAAATGTATGCGGAAAGCTACAAAATGCTTAAAAAAGCAGAATATGTTTAATAAAAAAAGCTGATGGTGCTCCTGTACACCATCAGCTTTTATTCGTCTTGTTTCTTCATAACCCTTCTTCTTAGCCCTTAAACATTTCAATCGTACTTTCCTGGTCGCTGGTCATTTCGATTTGTTCTGTAGCGTGATCAATGTAACGAAGGAGCGAATAAAGGTGAGTTTCTATGACAGAATAATCTTTAGAAAATTGATATGCATGTAAAAAATGTTCAATTTTCTTCGATAAAACGTCATCCTTTGTTCGCACCATCAACAGTAAAAGGTTATCCCATTGAGAACGATGCGTGTAGTACAATGCGCGATCATAGTCGACCGAATTCATTCGTTCTCCTCCTCTCTAAGGAGTTACTTATAGTGTGTGAGGAAAAAACAAAAAGTTGTTCTCTAAAAGTTGGAGATGGCTCTATGACGGCATCGTTATATATTGGAGGTATACCCACAAGTGTCCAAGACCTGCCTTAAGAAAGTAACAGTAGTAATGATTGTTTGTGCCTTCATATTTTTTCACCGTTTGGAAGTAACAGTGGGGTCATCAATTCATACAAACGTTCCATATTCTCCATCCGTTTTAAAACGTGATTTACATGGAATTCACTCTAAGTTTCCAGAGCATGTCAATATACAAACGATTGGCTATTCAGTTCTTGGTTATCCAATTTGGGCTGTACAAGTAGGGAGTGGTAACTATTCGATTGTCATACTTGGCGCGCACCATGGTAGAGAATGGTTAACTTCGACCCTGCTTATGCGAATGATTGAAGACACGGCCATTAAGATGAAAAATAATGACCCAGCATACAAGATTTTGAATGATGTATCGATTACCTTTATCCCTATGGTGAATCCAGATGGTGTACTGATTCAACAAGGATTAGCTGAGAAGGCTACCAAAAAACTTAGTCAAAAATGGATTGCAATGAATGAGGGCGAACGTGATTTTTCAAGGTGGAAATCTAATGCACAAGGGATTGATTTAAATCGGCAATACCCAGCTGGTTGGCCTGAATTGTCTGACCAACCAAATGAGCCATCTTACAAATTTTACAAAGGGAAGAAACCGTTAATTGCTCCAGAAGCAAGGGCAGTATCCCATTTCCTTCATAGAAAAAAACCGCTTCTAGTCGCTACATATCATTCAGCTGGAAGAGAAATTTATTATCGTTTTGGAAAAGAACAGAATGTAAAACGGGATACGGCCATCGCCACTCGAATCGCTGAAGTTACTGGCTATAAATTGGCCAAGCCTCCAAAAAAGGCTACAGGTGGTGGATTAACAGATTGGTTTATCACTGAATTTAGGCGTCCAGCTCTTACGATTGAAATTGGGTCCTATCCGGGAGAAACAAGCTTACCGTTGTCCATTTTTTATGAAGAATGGTTAAGAAATCGTAAGGTCCCATTCGTACTGACACAACTGGCTAGAGAAAATATACATAAAAAAGAAGAATGAGATGACAATAAAAAATAAAACGGAGGATTTCCAATGAAAAAATTGATATCCATTCTTATGCTCATTTCTTTACTACTCACAGGTGTTGTGGCACCCGCGAGCGCTCAACCTGATTATCAAAAATACGGTCGAATTGCATTAGCGCTTGTAAAGGAAGATTATCCAGGTGATCCAGTTAAGGACTACAAATATTTGGGTAGAAAAGAAGGACAAAATAATCAGGTAACCGATTCATTTGAATTTAAAGTGACTGACCAAGGTAAGGAAAAGGCCGTTATAGTTGATATTAAACATGATTTAAATAATCAAAAGACATTAGATATCAGTGTTAGGGAAAAAAATCAAGGTTGAGAAAGAGTGGGATTAGCCGCTCTTTTTTCTGTTTTGTTCATGTTTTTATAATAAATATGAATAATCGTTAATAAAAATAGTTGAAAACATGAATAAAATTGAATAGACTAAAGTAGAGGAAGGAATTTCCTTAATGATGGATAAAGGAGGGCAGGGTGTTTTATTAAAGATGATTAGAGAGGGGAATACACATGTTTTCAGATGAACGAAGAGAAGAAATTTTAAAGATGTTAGAAGAAACAGGGAGAGTATTGGCCAAGGATTTAGCAGAGAAATTTTCGGTATCGATTGATTCCATCAGAAGAGATTTGTCTATTATGGAGGAAAAAGGGCTCCTAAAACGAACGCATGGAGGCGCCATACCTGCAACTAACATTCGGCTATTAGCTCGACCGGCAGATCAGCGTTACGGTCATGGGGATGATTACGCAAACGCAATTGCCAAGAAAGCTGCTTCCTATATCAAAGCGGGCCAAACGATTTTTATGGGTGGTGCCTCCACACATTATTTAATGTTAAAGTATTTGCCGCAGGACGTCCAGTTCACAGTTGTGACGAACGCACTCAGAATTGCAGATGTGTTAAAAGATATGGACAATGTGGAATGCTACGTGATCGGTGGAAAAGTGAAAAAATCCGGCAACATGTCAGATGCCTTTACGAATGAAATGTTGAAGCAGTTCCATTTTGATGTTGCCTTTTTGACAGGTGGGGCCTTAAACGAAAAAGGACTTTCGACGGCAACTCCAGGTGTTGCAGTAGGAGCAAGAGTCGTACACCAACAAGCTAGAACATCCATCTGTTTAATGGGACACTGGGGTTTCGGCTCCACCAACTTTGTCCACATGTTACCGGTTGATGCGTTTGATTTAATCATTACGGATGAGGAAACAGCGGTAGAGCATATTGAGGCTGTGAAAGGTAATGGTGGGAGAGTTGAGATAGCATATAAGGAAGATCTGAAGGGAGCTACAAAATAAGGTGTTCTATAGAAGAAAGTAGTATGTAGTCAAAGAAGGTTTTGTAGAGAACTTCAACCGTCATTTTAACCAAACACTTCTACCAACGCAGCTAAAGTACGGTGCTCGTCTAGTCGGCCGCTGGATGATGAGAGGCTCGGAGGATGTCGAAGTTTTTGCTATCTGGGAATATGATAGCTATGGGGACTATGAAAGAATTGAAGCGGATGTTCGTAAAGACCAGGGGCATGTGCATAACGTCCTGAAATGGTATAACGACAACGGGGGAAGAGAATTTATTATCTACAGTCACTTCCTTCAGGTAAGGAATGAAAAATTAGAGAATACAGTGTTCTGAGTAATGAATGGGCTGTTCAATCAGCTCTCCAATATAAAGGATGAGGGATGAGGAGATATTAGCCTCATCCTTTTTGTTACACTTGTGGTTTGTTAATCTGGATACTATTGAAATACTCTTTCTTGGGAAAATAACGGAACCTGTGTCCGTTTCAAAATCTAGCCGGACACAGGTTCCGTTATATTTATGAAAATGCCGGTTTTTGAGGAAGAAACGGACTCACGTTCCGCTATTCGACTGTTTTGAGTACATTTTCAGCTGATTTTAGCCATTTAACGGAATCTCTGTCCGCGAAACCAATGAAAACACTGTTTTTTTGGCAAATAACGGATTTCCTGTCCGTTTCAAAACCTAGCCAGACGCGGTTTCCTAAAATTTCATCGCTAAATAGATAAACGCGCTTGTTATAGGACTTTATCTGGTCACCATTTGTTCTTAAAAGAATTTTGTACCCCAACCAGTACATGATTCACCCCTTTCACTCATACATTGTGGTAAGAGCTATAAGGGGGAGTAGGCCGATGAAGACAGATGATCGAAAAGCGTTAGAACGTGCTATTAGTGAGATAACAGAGATAGCGAGTGGGCTCGGTCTTGATTTTTACCCAATGAGATATGAAATTTGTCCTTCAGACATCATTTATACATTTGGGGCTTACGGTATGCCTACTCGTTTTTCTCACTGGAGCTTTGGTAAGCAATTTTATAAAATGAAGCTTCATTACGATTTAGGACTTAGTAAAATATATGAACTTGTGATTAACTCAAATCCTTGTTATGCATTTCTCCTTGATTCAAACTCGCTCATCCAGAACAAGCTAATCGTTGCACACGTTTTAGCTCACTGTGATTTCTTTAAGAACAACGTCAGATTTCAAAACACAAAACGAGATATGGTGGAAAGTATGGCTGCGACGGCGGAGCGAATCCGTCAGTATGAAATTGAATATGGAAAGCATGAAGTGGAAAAAACACTAGATGCGGTTCTAGCGATTGAAGAGCATATTGACCCTTCTTTAATGCGTCCAAAATTAGCATGGACCTTGGAGGATACTGAATGGATAGAGGAGGAAGACAAACCTCCTAAATCACCATATGATGATTTATGGTCTTTAGATGAAAAACCAAAGCCAAAACCAAAGAAGAAACGTAAAAAATTCCCGCCACAACCTGAGAAGGATATCCTACTCTTTATTGAACAATACAGTAGGGAGTTAGCAGACTGGCAACGAGACATTGTGACGATGATGAGAGAGGAAATGTTGTATTTCTGGCCTCAGCTTGAAACCAAAATCATGAACGAAGGCTGGGCATCCTATTGGCATCAACGAATTTTACGGGAAATGGAACTAACCTCTGATGAAGCGATTGAGTTTGCTAAATTAAATGCGGGTGTGGTTCAACCATCTAGAACGGGAATCAATCCATATTATTTAGGCATTAAAATTTTTGAAGACATTGAAGAAAGATATAACAATCCGACTGAGGAAATGAAAGCGCGAGGCGTTGAGCCAAATTCCGGCCGTGCGAAAATGTTTGAGGTTAGAGAAATGGAATCGGATATCTCCTTCCTACGAAATTATTTAACCAAGGATTTAGTAACAAGAGAGGATATGTACTTATTCCAGAAGCAAGGGAAGGACTATAAAATAGTCGACAAAGAGTGGACCCAAGTTCGTGACCAGCTAGTAAGTATGAGAGTGAACGGAGGATTCCCTTATATTACGGTGAATGATGGAGATTACTTGCGAAATGGGGAACTCTACCTTAAGCATTGGTATGAAGGCATTGAACTTGATATCAAGTATTTAGAAAAGGTCCTTCCATACGTTTATCAATTGTGGGGGAGGACCACTCACTTAGAATCAGTTATTGAAAATAAACCAATTCTTTTCTCATATGATGGAAAAAGCATGCACCGGAAGTATATATAATTTTTCAAACATGGTTTGTCCTAGGAATCACGGGGCAGACCTATTTTTTTAAAAAGTTTAAACGAAAACATAAGATGATAAAATTGGATGCACACTAAGACCGAAGAAAAATTCTTTACATATAAATTTACGTTCTTTCTCTTGAAAAACACATATAAGTGAACTATTATATAAGCAGATTGTTATATATTGATATAAGGAGGTGCTTTTATGCAAGTTGTAACCGTAGAAATAGAAAAGGCAGCATCCCTGTTAAAACTGCTTGGTGATAAAACCCGTTTAAGGATGGTAAAGATTTTGGAGTGTCATGATTGCTGTGTGTGCGAATTTGTTGAAATTTTTAAAGCCAGTCAACCAGCCATTAGTCAACATGTTCGAAAACTAAAAGATGCTGGAATCGTACGAGAAACAAGGAGAGGACAATGGATCATTTACTCTTTAAATAAGGAAAGTGACTCTTATCCCTTCGTGAAAAACCTGCTAGAACACCTTCCTAGTCAAGATTTTAAGTTGTATGAATTAGAGGAGCAAGGAAAAAGGATTTCATGTGATTAATAGGAGGGAAACTAATTGTTATCAGTCTTCTTAGCATCAGCAATATTTCTAGTCACACTTATATTAGTGATATGGCAGCCAAAAGGCTTATCAATCGGCTGGTCTGCATGTGGCGGAGCTGTGCTCGCTCTACTTATAGGTGTCGTTGACTTTAATGATGTCATAGACGTTACATCAATTGTATGGAACGCGACCTTAGCTTTTATAGCCATTATTATTATTTCTTTAATACTTGATGAAATCGGGTTCTTTGAATGGTCGGCACTCCACATGGCAAGGGCCGCAAAAGGTAATGGAATCCTTATGTTTGTTTATGTTTCGATACTTGGAGCATTAGTGGCAGCGTTTTTTGCTAATGATGGTGCAGCCTTAATTTTGACTCCAATCGTATTAGCCATGGTACGTAATCTAAACTTTAACGAAAAAATGGTATTTCCATTCATCATTGCGAGTGGATTTATTGCGGATACAACTTCTTTACCTTTAGTCGTCAGTAACCTAGTTAACATTGTATCTGCGGATTTCTTTGGGATTGGATTTGCAGAATTTGCATCCAGAATGATTATCCCTAACTTTTTCTCATTAGCAGCTAGTATATTGGTCTTGTATCTATTCTTCCGTAAAAGCATACCGAAGAACTATAAAATGGAACAATTGAAAAAGCCAACAGAAGCGATTCGTGACATTAAAATGTTTCGATTATCTTGGTTGGTATTAGCAATACTACTCATTGGATACTTTGCAAGTGAATTCACGGGTATCCCTGTATCCATTATTGCGAGTATTGTAGCTATCTTTTTCCTTCTTATGGCACGAAAAAGCGCAGCAGTTGATACCCGTACTGTCATAAAAGGCGCACCTTGGGCAATTGTCTTTTTCTCGATAGGCATGTATGTAGTCGTTTATGGATTAAGAAATGAAGGTTTGACTGATTTATTAGCAGTTGTCATTCAGGCAGCCGCGGATCAAGGATTATTTGTAGCAACAGTTGGAATGGGATTCATTGCAGCCATTCTATCTTCTGTGATGAATAATATGCCGACGGTTATGATTGATGCACTTGCCATTGCTGACACAAACACAAGTGGTGTGATTAGAGAAGCACTCATTTATGCAAACGTCATTGGTTCAGATTTAGGACCTAAAATTACCCCAATCGGATCTCTAGCTACTTTGTTATGGCTCCATGTCCTTTCACAAAAAGGAGTTAAAATTTCTTGGGGTACCTATTTTAAAACTGGAATCATTTTAACCATACCAACCTTATTTATTACGTTAGTTGGTTTGTATATATGGTTGTTATTCATTCATTAAACATAAAGGAGAATCAACAATGTCTAAAAAAACTATCTATTTTTTATGTACAGGAAACTCATGCAGAAGCCAAATGGCAGAGGGTTGGGCAAAAAAACATCTAGGTGACGATTGGGAAGTTCGAAGTGCAGGAATTGAAGCACACGGGCTAAATCCTAATGCTGTGAAAGCAATGGAAGAAGTTGGAGTTGATATTTCTAATCAAACTTCAGATATAATTGACCCCGAAATCCTAAACAATGCTGATCTTGTTGTAACTCTATGTGGAGATGCAGCTGACAAATGTCCAGTGACTCCACCACATGTAAAACGAGAGCACTGGGGCTTTGATGACCCTGCTAAAGCAGAAGGAACGGAAGAAGAAAAGTGGGCTGTTTTCGGGAGAGTTCGTGACCAAATTGGAGACCGAATTAAACGGTTTGCGGAAACTGGGGAATAAAAAGGTATGGCGGACAGAGATTCCGTTATTTGGGTAAAACCAGTGGAAAAATCCATTGAAATGGCCAAATAGCGGAACCAAAGTCCGTTTGATCCTCGAAAACCAGCATTTTTATAAAAATAACGGACCGTGTGTCCGGCTGTTGCACGAAGCGGACAGGAAATCCGTTATTTAGCTAAAACATCATATTTTCAAAGGTTTTGCGGACAGAGATTCCGTTATTTGGGTAAAACCAGTGGAAAAACCCATTGAAATGGCCAAATAGCGGAACCAAAGTCCGTTTGAACCTCGAAAACCGGCATTTTTATAAAATTAACGGAACCTGTGTCCGGCTAGTGGTTGATGTCACAAATTATCCCTAGCAAACCTACCTCCCCCACCGAAGCGCAATCGCTCCCCAACCAAGTCCAGCGCCATATCCAACAAGAACAATTAAATCGCCATCTTGGATGTTTCCCTGAAGCACTTCCTCATGTAAGCCAATCGGGATTGTCGGTGCTGATGAGTTTCCATAGTACTGAATGGTTTTGGTATGTACTTTTTCCATTGAGTATCCTAGTGTCTCAATCCCTTTTTCTATAATCCGTAAATTCGATTGATGAGGCACTATAAAGTCCACATCTGATAAAGAGAGACCTGAAATATCTAACACTTTGTCAACAGCTTTTGGTAAAGCGTCAACAGCAAATTCGAAAACAGCTCGTCCATCCATTTTGATGTTTTTATTTTCATCCAGGTGCAAGTACTTACCACCACTTCCGTCCATCTGCATGTGAATGCCTAATATCCCCTTAGACTCAGGAACTCTTCCTACAACAACTGCTGCTGCTCCATCGGAAAACAAAAGGGCTGTTTTTTTATCCATTGGATTTAGTAACGATGAGCATTTATCCACTGCGATAACAAGCACTTTTTGATATAATCCCGTTTGAACAAATTGGGCACCCGTAGATAGTGCTGTGATAAAACTGGAACAACCTGAGTGTAAATCCAACCCAGCACAAGTTGTAGCACCAATCATGTCTTGAACAAGGGCTGCGGTAATATGTGTATCATGGGTATTGGTACCAATAATGACCATATCGATTTCACTGGGATCTACTCCCGAATCTTCAATGGCTCGTTTCCCTGCGACCACACACATGTCAGTTAGGGATGTGTCAGCAGATTCATATCTTCTTTCATGAATTCCTGTCTTTAAGACAATTTCCTCTTCAGTAATACCGAAGCGCTCAGCAATTTCTTTATTTGTAACGACTTTCTCCGGAATATTGACTCCTATCCCCAATATCCCTGCATTGTGTATCATGTTCATTTTTCCCCCATATTTGTATATTTTTACTATTTTATAGTAACAGAAAAGCGGGATACTTTGGCAAAAAATAACATAAGGCGACATAAGCATAATAATTGACGGCAAATGGATATAAGATTTATAATTATCTCGAATTAGAAATATATCCTTTAGAGATATATGAATTCTTACAATTGGAGGAATACATCATGTTGAAAATTGGTATTATTTTAGGAAGTACTCGTCAAGGACGTGTTAGTCCACAAGTTGGTGAGTGGGTGAAAGGAATTGCTGACACGCGCGAAGATGCGCAATATGAAATCTTGGATATTGCGGATTTTAAACTGCCTTTCCTTGGTGAAGGAACAGGAGAAGAGCCTGGTCTTCAAGCTTGGTCTGAAAAATTAAATAGCCTTGATGGATTTGTATTCATCGTACAAGAATATAATCATAGTATTACAGGTGCCCTTAAAAATGCGATTGATTTAGCTCGTGACGAATGGGCAAATAAAGCAGCGGGAATCGTTAGCTACGGTTCAACAGGTGGAGCGCGTGCAGCTGAACACCTTCGTGGGATTCTGGGAGAACTTCAAGTTGCTGACGTTCGTGTTCACCCAACTTTATCTCTATTCACTGACTTTGAAAACTTCAGTGAGTTCAAACCAGCTGATTTACATCTAGATAACGTAAATGCGATGCTTGACCAAGTAAATGCGTGGAGCGGTGCACTAAAACCTTTAAGAGCATAAATATTAGAAAAGAAGCCAAGTTCACCGACGTGAGCATGGCTTCTTTTTTTGGGGGGAATTTTCGTTGGTGATAGGCACTTGTCGAAAAAGGAATTTAGGTTTATTTGCCGAAATGTTAGGTTAGACAAGATAGATGGGAAAAGAGAGGAGTTGGAGGAATGTACGAACTTAAAACAAAGGAAAACGATAATAGCGTTATTGAGTTTATAGAGGCAGTTGAAAATCCAAAGAAAAGAGAAGATGCCTATAAATTATTGGACATCTTTACAGAGACCAGCGGTTATCCAGCAAAGATGTGGGGGCCGAGTATTATCGGGTTCGGGTCGTATCACTATAAGTACGCATCAGGTCACGAAGGGGATGCTCCATTAGTTGGTTTTTCACCTCGAAAAGCAAATTTTAGTCTCTATTTTGCAACAGGTGATACAAAAAGGGAAGAGCTTCTCCAGGACTTTGGAAAGCATAAGGCTGGGAAAGCATGTGTGTATATCAATAAGATTGCAGATATTGATGTCGAAGTTTTAAAGAAGCTTATTACCCAATCCATTACATTCTTAAAAGAGACGTATCCAGATTCATAATGAAAGAGAATTGATGTAAAATTAAGAAAAAATGAGGTAATGTTATCTTTATTCACTAAAACAGCAAAATTCAGTCTCTTTTGAACGAATAAAGCACTATTTAAAGGGGTAAAAGGACTTTACAAATCAAATTATAGAGGCGTATGATTTACTCACATGAAAGTTCATATTCTTTATCGCTTAATCCAAAATGGAGCGGGGGAACCACTTTGTAGAAGCCAATTCTACTTGGGGTGAATCCTTCATTTGAAGGTAGGGTTACTTCCATAACCCGAATCCGACAGCTAACCTCGTAAGCGTATTGGGAGAGGATAAACTTGTGATCAAAAATCAGTAGACCACAGGCTTAGTTCCTTGTGGTCTTTTTGTTGTGTCTAAAAACGAATGTTTGATAATTTGAAATTAGTACTGGTAACATCGTTCACTGCTAAAAACCTTCTCTATAACTTATTTTCTTATTAAGAGACCATAGAAAAAGAGTTTAGAAAGGTCCTTCCCGAGCTTTGAATTTTTTTGACTGTCATTAAAAAATTGTAAGTCTTTCGCTGCATTCTGCAGGATATTCAAATACATGATGATGGAATCGGTTGTGATGTCTGGATCAACATATCCTAACTGCTTTCCTTCTTCAAAGAATTCGATAATATATTTCATTCGATCTTGAAAAAAATCTTGAATGAACAGTGCTAATTCAGGGTCATTATCAATCATCTTATTTAAAAAACTTGGATTAACACCAGAGATCTCAGTGGTATCTATAATTAGTTTTTCAACCTTCTCTGGGAAGCTTAAATCTTCACGTTTTATAGTTTGCAATCTACTTTCCCATTCCCTTTCAAGAAAGGTGTGAACGACGTCTCTAACCAATTCGTCTTTGGTTCCAAAGTGATTATAAATCGTTACCGGAGATACATGTGCTTTCTTTGCTATTTCCGCAAGGGTCACTTTTTCAAAACCAAAGGTAAGAAAAAGGTCCATAGCTACTTTACGGATTTGTTCTTTTTTCTTTTCTGTTCGAAGCTTATACCCGTCCAAAAAACTCACCTCTTTCAATAATAATAGGGCATGATTTGAATGAACTCAAATAAATTTATTCAAATCATTGACGAATCTTATAATGTATGTATATTATGAATAAAATGTATTGAATTTATTCATTTTATTAAAAGTTATAATCCAAGGGAGGAGATTGGCATGTCAGTCATTAGAATAAAGGATTTAACCAAGAAGTTTGGTAGTGTTCAGGTTCTAAAAGGCATCAATCTTGAAGTGAATAAAGGAGAAGTTCTTGGTTTTATTGGACCAAATGGTGCAGGAAAATCCACTACGATTCGAGTCTTATTAGGGATTTTAAAAGCAACTTCAGGGGAGATTTCAATATTTGGGAAAAATGCTTGGGATGATGCTGTAGAAATTCATAAGAAAGTGGCTTACGTTCCAGGTGATGTAAATCTTTGGCCAAACTTAACAGGAGGAGAGGTCATTGATTTATTCATGAAATTAAATGGGACAAAAAATGAATCAAGACGGGATGAACTCATTCGAAAATTCGATTTTGATCCTTCAAAAAAATGTAGAACATATTCGAAAGGAAATAGACAAAAGGTTGCATTAATTGCTGCGTTTTCCACGGACGCAGATTTATATATTCTTGATGAACCTACATCGGGACTAGACCCATTGATGGAAAATGTATTTCAGGAATGTGTTCAAGAAGTAAAAAGACAAGGTAAAAGTGTTCTCCTCTCCAGTCATATTTTATCCGAGGTAGAAAAACTCTGTGACCGAGTGAGTATTATTCGCCAAGGGGAGATTATTGAAACGGGGTCATTAAACGAGCTTCGTCATTTGACACGGACACAAATGCTCGTAGAAACAAAGCAGCCAATCACAGGATTGAACAGTCTACAAGGTATTCATGAAGTAGAAGAAAAAGGTCGCATTCTTACCTTTCAAGTTGATTCTGAACATATGGATACCGTTATTAAACATATTAGTCATTTTGGAATTGTAAAATTAGAAAGTTCACCACCAACTCTAGAGGATTTGTTTATGAGGCACTATGAAAACACAACGGTGACAGAGGTGGGGGCTAATGACTAGTCAGTTAATAGAAAAAACGGCTTTCCTTTCTAGATTCATTATCCGTATGGATCGCATCAGAATTCTATTATGGATAGTGGGGTTAACTTTCTTTACCTTGATCGTACCGATTGCTTTTCAAGATTTATATGGATCTCAACAGGAACGTGATGTAATGGCTAAAACCATGGCCAATCCCGCCATGACAGCAATGGTTGGACCGGGGGATTTAGAAAATTACACGATGGGTGCCATGACAGCACATCAAATGCTACTCATGACCGCAGCTGTTGTAGGGCTAATGAGTATATTGCTAGTATCTCGACACACGAGAGGAGATGAAGAAGACGGCCGCTTAGAAATGATTCGGTCATTACCTACAGGCCGGTTATCCTATTTGAATGCGTCATTGATTTCTATTACAGGTACATGTGTCATTTTAGCGTTAGTAAATGCCCTTGGTCTTTTTGCACTCGGAATTGAGAGTATGGATCTTGAAGGTTCATTTTTATATGGTATAGCACTAGGCGCAACTGGGTTATTTTTTGCAGGCGTTACGGCAGTTTTCGCACAATTATCGGAGAGTTCACGTGGGACAGTTGGCTACTCCATTGCTGTTTTGTTGGTTGCCTATCTTCTTCGGGCCATTACGGATGTAAGTAACGAATCACTATCCTGGTTATCCCCTTTAGGGTGGGTGACAAAAGCGGAAGTTTACTCAACTAACAACTGGCTACCAATTGTGTTGATGGTTGCTGTATCGTTGCTGCTTTTTGCAATAGCCAATTACTTGAACGCTATACGAGATTTGGAACGAGGCTTCCTGCCATCCAAACCAGGAAGAAAAACAGCGTCCAGGCTCCTTCAAAGTCCAGCTGGTCTTGTTTTAAGATTGCAGCGAACAGGCATCATTGCATGGGCAATCGGCATGTATGTATTAGGTGCATCATATGGTTCTGTACTGGGTGACCTTGAGTCTTTCTTTTCAAATAATGAAATGATGCAACAACTTCTACAGCCTGTAGAGGGGATATCTTTAACCGAACAATTTATTCCAATGCTCATGATTGTCATTTCTATATTAGCCACTATCCCACCAGTCATTAGTATGAATAGGTTACGGGGAGAAGAGAAGAAAGATCGAATTGTTCATCTTCTAGGTAGAACAGTTTCGCGAACAAAGCTATTGTCTACCTATCTATTCATCTCCGTAATCAATGGGTTTGTCATGATTTCATTGGCGGCTATTGGACTATGGTCTACTGGTCATGTAGCCATAGAAGAAGGATTAACTTTTGGGATGATTTATGGAGCTGCCATTTCATATTTCCCTGCGTTGCTTGTTATGATAGGTTTAGCTGTCTTTCTAATTGGTATCCTGCCTAAGTTAACGAGTCTTGTTTGGCTGTATGTGTTATATTCATTTATTGTTTTGTACTTAGGTGGTCTATTCCAGTTTTCAGATTGGATCGGAAACATGTCACCATTCGGTCATGTGCCGCAAGCACCAGTGGAGGAGTTTTCACTTTTACCTCTGATCCTATTAAGCTTAGTGGCTGTAGTTCTTACACTACTTGGTATTACTGGTTTTAAAAAACGTGATATCGAATAAGTATCAATCAACACTTGGACTGATTAAATGTTCTGTAGAGCACATTTAATCCTGTCCAAGTTTTTTTTAGTCCATTATTATTCTATTGGGATTGATTATAAATATTTGGTTACTATAAAAAAATAGAAAAAACAAGTTGAGAGTGTGGAGCCTTATGATTTCTAAGCGACATAAATTATTTAACCTTTTCATCATATTAGGACCTTGGTCGACGTTGTTGTTTATTGGTCGAAGAAGTTTTAAACGCTACTCCTTTGCCGGTATCTTTATTGTTATTTTTGAGATTTTCAATCATTTATATGGTCATAAGAAAAAGTGGTGGAAGTTTTACGACCTTCGAAAGTCGTTTGTAAGAGATGAACTTCCTTTTAGTGTAGGCCCATATATGCCCCTTTCCATGTGGTTACTTAAATTTTCGTACGGGAATTTTAAAAAGTTTTTGTTATTAAATGTTATTGCAGATGGAGTCTTCGCTTTTGTTGGAATGGATATTTTTAAAAAAATGAAGATAATAAGGTTAAATCGGTTAAACCGACTTCAGTTTTTCTTGTATATACACTATAAAGCTTATTTATTGTATGGTGCACAATATTTGTATGAGAGAATAACTCGCAGGCAAGGGGAGGGGAAGTTACTTCTAGAGGAAACATAAGCTTAACACATCTCATAGGGAGGGAGGTCTTTTCTTGGCTATAGAAGCTCAGGAGAATCGATATTGTGAGAGTTGTAAAACGGAAACACTACATAAGGCATATGAGGATGCCTTGGAAATACAATTCCGTTGTACTGAATGTAATGAGACTACCCAGGTTTTTAAAACATTTTTTTGAGGCCCGCGTATTCAAAAATTATCACCATAGTGATAAAAAAGAGAAATGGAACTAAACTAAAGTGATTTAGTTTAGTTCCTTTTTTATTTTGATTTTAGACCAGCTGAGAAAAACAATTCATTGTATACGAAACATTTTCGAAATCGTTTTAGCACATTACATTCATAGCCATTTTCGTAAAAAATGTTTAAGTAACCATTTTCTTCTCTTATAAATTTACCTTGGTCTAGCCATTTCATTAACCAGTTACAAATTGGATTTGATTTACACAAGTAGGGTTCAATCGCAACGATTTTCCCGCCTTGCCTCAAGACTCGCTTGAACTCTTTCGCATATTTTATAAGTTCTTCAGAAGATATATGGTGTAAGACGGAAACGATCAAAATGTAGTCAATACTTTGATCTTCCAAAGGTAATGTTTGTTCTTTTAGTACATGAAAATGGTAATCTGGATAGCTTTTCTTTGAGAATATCACTCTTTTTTGATCGGGCTCTAACCCCATATAATTTCCAGGACTAAATAAAGAACAATTTGCACCTGTTCCTGAGCCAAAATCTAAAACGGTTTTATCATTAAAATCAAATGCTAGTTTTAAATTTTGATGAATGTATAAATCTGTAAACCATTTCGGTCGTACTAAATTATGATACAACCTTGGGAAAAATTCAGTAA
Source organism: Bacillus carboniphilus (assembly GCF_039522365.1). Classification (GTDB taxonomy): domain Bacteria; phylum Bacillota; class Bacilli; order Bacillales; family JC228; genus Bacillus_BF; species Bacillus_BF carboniphilus. The sequence continues at coordinate 38,392 of NZ_BAAADJ010000019.1, forward strand.
TAATCTTATTCACCGACTTTCGTTTAAAGGAAGGTAACAATGTTACACATTTTTAATTTGTAGCGAAGAGCGAAGATTATTCTTGCAAAATCTGGAATGTAAAAAGAAGGATTCTGTTTTTATTGACACCCATTTATGTATAAACTAATATAATTGATATATGAGCATATGTTCATATAATGAAATAGAGGTGTATTAAAGAATGAAGCATAAAGACGAAGATGTCTTCGAAAATAAGAATACAGAATTGGATGAGGAAACACTATTTCTTGTCACTCAAACGTTCAAAGCTTTATCGGACCCCACTCGGATTCGGATCCTACATCTCATAGCTAACCAGGAATACTCGGTGAATCAGATTGCGGAAAGTTTATCCTTAATGCAGTCCACAGTGTCTCACCAATTAAGGTTTTTGAAAAATTTAAGATTGGTAAAGTACCGTAGAGAGGGAACCACCATATATTATTCACACGATGACGACCATGTGATGTCTTTACTGCATCAAGCAATCGAACACGCATGTCATCATTAAAAGGGGAGAACATTTATGGGACATTCACATCATCACCATCACCATCATGGTCATGACCACCACCACCATCATTCTCACACCACGAATAAAAAGGTATTACTCATCAGCTTTATTCTCATTTTCACATTTATGATTGTAGAGGTAGTAGGTGGATTTATAACGAATAGTCTAGCTTTATTAAGTGACGCAGGTCATATGTTGAGTGATGCAGCTGCTCTGGGGTTGAGCCTGTTTGCTTTTAAAATGGGTGAAAAAGCAGCAACTGCACAGAAGACCTACGGATATAAACGATTTGAAATACTAGCTGCTTTTATAAATGGTATTACACTCGTTGCGATTTCACTTTATATATTCTGGGAGGCGTACCACCGTTTCTTTAACCCGCCGGAAGTCAGTACGGGCATGATGTATATTGCCATTATCGGGTTAATTGTTAATATTGTCGTAGCATGGATTTTACTAAAGGGAGATACTAGTGGAAATCTGAATCTACGAAGCGCACTGCTTCATGTAATTGGAGATATGTTGGGATCAGTTGGAGCCATTACTGCGGGTCTTTTGATTTATTTCTTCGGTTGGAACTTAGCGGATCCGATTGCCAGTGTGCTTGTGGCGTTGTTAGTCCTCATAAGTGGGTGGAGAGTAACAAAGGAATCCATTCATGTTTTGATGGAAGGAGCCCCTGGGCACATTGATTGTAGTAAAATTAAAGAATCACTTTTAGGGATTGGGGGAGTTGAAGATGTACACGACCTCCATGTTTGGGCGATTACTTCAGAGTTTCCAGCGTTAAGCTGTCATATGGTAGTAAATGAAGAGGCTGACCGGGACTCGATTTTAGAAAAGGCATCAAATCTCCTAAGAGATCAATTTCATCTTACACACACAACCATTCAGCTTGAAGGTGTAAACTTTGAACACCATAGGGAGAATGAGTTTTGTCACTAGGGACTTTAAACAAAGTCCCATTTTTTGTTTAAGGGTTTAATTGTATTTTACATAGGTACATACTATTGAATGGAAGGAGGAATTGACATGGGTTTGGATGTGTTTTTTTATGTAGTGATTGCAGCTCTTGCAAATATATTAGGTGGACTTATAATTTTTATCAAAAAAGATTGGTCAAAAAATGCCCTAAATGCGTTAATGGCGATAAGTGCGGGGATGTTGTTAGCCATTGCCATTTTAGATTTAATCCCTGAAGTCTTAGAAGTACATCATGAACATGCTATATATATTTTAGCTGGAATTGCTATCATTTTCTTCTTCCAACAGTTCGTCGCTAATCATTTTCATTTTGGTGAAGAAACGCATAAGCATTCGATTTCAAGCAGTGCTATAACAGGGGCACTCATTGGGATGGTGATTCACACCTTCTTCGATGGATTTTCTATTGTTGCTAGTTTTGAAATTGATTTTTCACTAGGCATAACAGTTTTGACTGCCATTCTATTACATAAAATTCCCGATGGTTTAACGATATCATCGATCGTATTTTCATTTTTGAGAGATAAGAAAAAAGCTTTTATGGCAGCAACACTATTAGGACTGTCTACGATTGCAGGTGCGGTGGTGGCTGCTATCGTGACGCCAACTAGTAATAACATAGATTTAGGCTCAATTGCGGTTTCCTTTACAGCTGGAATTTTTATCTATGTAGCCTGCGCGGACTTATTACCTGAGGTCAATAAAAGTGATAACCGTTTTGTATCGTCCTTTTTCCTAATTGGTATTTTTGTTTATTTTTTAATCAAATGGATCGTCGACCAGTCAACATTTCATAGTCATTAAGTTTTGAACTTTTTGTTTCATTTTTAAAATATGGTTGAGAATAAGTGTTGGAAAAGATAGGATGTACATAGTAAGTGGTTCGCTGTTTAACAAAAATAAAAGGAGAAATACATATGTACAATATTTTTTATCAGTCTCATGCTGGTTCATGGGCGATTTTAATTATTTTGTTCTTGATTAGCTATTTTGCAAGAAAACAAAAAATTAGTGTCATGCTTCAAAGATTGTTTTATATCATTATGCTAGTGTCTGGTATCGGTATGGTATTCATAATGGGCTTCCCACTTCTTTATGTAGTAAAAGGATTTTTGGCGATCCTACTAATTGGTACCATGGAAATGCTAACAATCCGTTCTAGAAAAGGAAGTCCAGTTGGAGGCATTTGGGCTGGTTTTGTCATTTTACTAGCCATTGTTGTTTTAATCGGGTATGATGTTATTTCGTTCTAATCAAAAAAGGTCTAACCTCACTCAGTGGGAGGTTAGACCTTTTTTTAATGATCGGCTAATTTTGCCTTAGCTTTATTGTAAACAGCAATCCGATTCACAAGTTCAGAACTGTCTTTGTTAAGTCCTTTAATCGTGACGTTTACTCCGTTTTGTTTAAGCTTTAAAACAATTTTATCAACAGCACCAACAGCAGAATCATCCCACAGATGGGCGTGTGTAAAGTCTACTATAACTTCTTTCGCTGTTTCTGTTTTTAAATCAAACTGAGAAACAAGATCTGTCACAGAAGCAAAGAAAAGTTGACCTCTTACTGTGTAAGTTTTTCTTTGTTGTGCTTCATCCCACTGTGTCTCGACTTTTACCTTGGAGATTTTAGCGGCAAAAAGAATGGCGCTTAACAGTACTCCAGCAAGAACTCCTTTTGAGAGGTCATGTGTGAATACGACAGTCACAACCGTAACGATCATGACGAGTGCGTCACCTCTAGGCATAATGTGGAGCTTCGTTAAGGAAGACCAGTCAAACGTACCGATGGATACCATGATCATAACCCCAACTAATGCTGCCATTGGAATTTGGACAAGTACATCCTGAAGTAGGATAATTAGTACCATTAGAAATGCACCAGCAATAAAAGTAGAAAGCCTTCCACGACCACCAGATTTTACGTTTATGACAGATTGGCCAATCATGGCACAACCGGCCATACCACCGAAAAATCCAGCTACAATGTTCGCAATTCCTTGCCCTTTTGCTTCTTTATTCTTATCACTTTCTGTGTCAGTAAAATCATCCACAATTTGTGCAGTTAGTAGAGATTCTAATAAACCAACCATAGCCAGTGCAAAAGAATATGGAAGAATGATCATGAGTGTTTCAAAGTTCAATGGAATTTCAGGAATCAGAAACATAGGTAACGCATTTGTAAGTTCCCCCATATCTCCAACTGTTCGTACAGAAACACCAGTTGTAACAGCAATGATCGTCATCACAATAATGGCAACTAAAGCACTTGGTACAGCTTTCGTAACTCTTGGTAATAGATAAATAATCGCAAGAGATCCAGCAACCATTACGTACATCAACCAAGATTCACCGACAAAGTGAGGCAACTGCGCCATGAAAATTAGGATGGCAAGTGCGTTCACAAACCCTGTCATAACAGAACGTGGAATGAATTTCATCAGTTTACCAAGCTTAAAGACACCTAGTAAAAATTGAATAATACCAGTTAAAATCGTAGCTGCAAGTAAATACTGTAATCCATGGTCGGCTACCAATGTCACCATTAGTAATGCCATGGCACCTGTTGCAGCAGAGATCATTCCCGGTCTGCCACCGACAAATGAAATAACAACCGCAATACAAAAGGAAGCATAAAGTCCAACCATTGGGTCTACTCCTGCAATAATCGAAAAAGCAATGGCTTCAGGAATTAGAGCAAGTGCTACCACAATACCAGACAAAATATCTCCTCTAATATTGCCAAACCATTCTTGTTTAATTGTTTGAATGTTCAACTTTGCACCTCTTTCTTCATATTGATTGCTCCCAGACCATCCGAGAGCTATTCCGAAGTCAACGAGGTGGATTATAGCATGATTTTACGCTTATACGTTAATGGCAAGAAAGCGATAAAATAGCTATCAATCTATTAAATGCTCTATATTTCTATCATTTACTATGAAAGTTGCAAAATCACAGCGGGAACAAAAGTAAAACTATTTAAAATAGTTTGTTAAATGGAAAAACCGCTGAAATTAAATTCAGCGGTTACCCATTCCCTAACTGTTCTAATTGATTAAGCGTATTTTGGAGGTTTTCAATGGTTTGAATGAGTGGTGAATTGGATAATAATTCTTCTAATTTGTATTGACCTTCATTGATCTTCTCTAGTGATTGATCAATCGTAGTCTGAATCGTAGTATTATATTCCTCAATCTTTTGGTGAATATCTTTTGCTATGCCAGGTGGCTCTAATTGATTGAATTCACCAATCTCTTCTTTCATCTCTTCTAGCTGTTGTACTAACTGTTCCCGTGCAGCGGGGTCTGAAACAGCTTGTTCAGCAAGCGCAGGAACCTCACCAGCAAACTGACTCGCTTCATTTATATAATCAGTCGCTTCATTCACATATTCCAACGTATTATTCACCCCTTCAATGAGTGAACAACCACTCAACAGAAACAATAAAGCAACTAATCCAAACCACTTCTTCATACATAATCCTCCTTAGGATGTTTATTACTACTATTATATACGTAAAACTCTCGCCTAAAGTTTCACTGGGACAAGGGGACAGGTTTACTGTCCCACTTTTTAAAGTCTGAGCTATGAATTATTGGGAGCTAGACCCGACTCGCCACAACCCAACCAAACTATTGACAACAATGCTGGTCAAGGCGTATAGTTAAATCCGTTAATAGTTCAATTGTTTAACTAATTTAAATGAAGGTGATATACCATAATGAATAAAGAACAAATCCAAGAATTGATTGACCGCTATGTTTCGGTTTCTTTTAAAGTGAATAACAAAGCGGAGTGGTTGATTAAAGAGCAAATTGGCTCAGACCTTACTTACGAACAACATTATACGCTACGTTTCATTCACCAAAATGGTAAGTGTACATCTACACAGCTTGCAGAGGCTTTTGATGTGAACAAAAGTGCTATTACAGCTATTATCACGCGATTGACTGATAAGGAAATCATCAAGAGGACTCGTGACCCAGAGGATCGGCGAGTGGTGTACCTAACACTGACAGATAAAGGTGAGAAGCTTTACTCCGAGAGTGAAAAAAGGGTCCATGCACTGGTAGGGAATATCATCACCCAATTCAACAGTGAAGAAATTGAAACCTTTATTCAGACGTACGAAAAGCTCTTGAAAATTTTATTAAACATCCAAGACCAGAGTCAGGAGGAGGAATCAAAATGAGAGCCATTTTAAAAGCCAAATGGTTTATTCTTGTTGCTTGGGTTGCGGCCACTGTTCTATTGTTCTTAGCTGCTCCCAATATGGCAGATCTTGTTCGGGAGAAGGGACAAATCACGGTTCCTGACGGCTATACGTCCTCAGTGGCACAAGAAATTTTAACCGAAGTCCAAGAACAAGAAGGAATCGGAGAAGCATCTCAAGTCGCCCTTGCTTTTCACAATGACAAGAAACTTACGGATCAAGATTTTAGAGAAGCAGAGAAAGCCATTCAAATTTTAGATGAGAAGTCTGAGGAACTAGGTATCACTAACATACTTACCCATTTTAACGATGAGAGCCTCGAAAGTGACTTAGTTTCAGAGGATGGGAAAACGATTTTAGTATCGTTAGAGGTACAAATGGATGGACGAGAGGCACAGGATGTCTCTGACGCACTTTACGATGCCATCGAATCCATTAACGTTGACTACTACTACACAAGTGAATGGATGGTTGCTGAAGATTTAGTAACGAACTCTCAAGAGGGTTTGAAGAAAACAGAAGGCATTACCTTAGTCTTTATTCTGGTTGTCCTTCTACTTGTGTTTAGATCAGTTGTTACTCCTTTAATTCCATTAGTAACAGTCGGATTCACGTATTTAGTTTCGCAATCAATCGTAGCATTTTTAGTTGATCAGTTTAATTTTCCGCTATCTACTTTTACCCAAATCTTTCTAGTCGCCGTTCTATTCGGGATTGGTACGGACTACTGTATTTTACTACTTAGCCGTTTTAAAGAAGAAATAGGTCAGCATGAAAGTGTTTCGGAAGCAGTCGTCGCTACTTATCGAAATGCTGGAAAGACTGTGTTCTTTAGTGGTTTAGCCGTATTAGTAGGATTTTCTGCAATTGGGTTTTCTACGTTTAAACTCTATCAATCTGCTGCGGCAGTTGCAGTTGGAGTTGCTATTTTACTAGTGGCCTTAGTAACCATTGTTCCATTCTTTATGGCAGTACTAGGTAAAAAATTATTCTGGCCAGCGAAAGGTTCTCTAGAGCATAAGGAAAGTAAAATCTGGGGTGTTATGGGACGATTCTCATTAGCACGACCACTTTTCTCCTTATTGATTGTTGCTGCCATTACGGTTCCATTTTTAGTAACATACGATGGAGATTTATCATTTAATTCCCTTGAAGAAGTATCGGACGATGTTCCGTCAGTAAAAGCATTCAATGTGATTGCTGAAAGCTTCGGACCTGGGGAATCGATGACAACTCAAGTCGTGATTAGAAATGATGAGCAAATGAATTCTGGGGAGTACATTGCCCTTCTGGAAAGTGTAAGTAAAGAACTAGATAAAATCGAACATGTTGATAAACTCAGATCGGTTACAAGACCAAAAGGTGAAGTTATTGAAGACCTTTATGTCTCAAGTCAAGTCGGTATTCTTGGTGATGGACTTGAGGAAGGGAATGAAGGGATTCAACAAATTAGTGAAGGGTTGGATGAAGCCGAGAATCAATTGTCAGCATCTGAACCTCAATTAGTAGCTGCTACTAGTGGTATTGATGAACTGATAACGGGTACAAATGAATTGAAATCGGGTATTGAACAACTCCAGGGACATCTAGGTGAAATCGAAAACGGACTTCGCAGTGGTGCTGTTGGATCCGAAGAGCTGAAAAAGGGCTTAGAGGAAGTTAAAAAGAATGCGGAACAACTAGTGGCAGGAAGTCAGCAGCTCTTATCGGGCTATGAGGAAATGGAATCAGGTTTAGGTAGCTTGGAGGAGCAATATGGCACAATTGGTGAAGGTTTAACCGCCCTCTCTACTAGTCTAACAGATGTAGATCAGCAATTTACTAATTTAGAAGAAAACCATGAAGGGATTCAACAGGATCCAAACTATGTACAGTTAAAAACGATTGTATTAACTGCAAAAGAACAATCTAGTCAGTTAGCTGGTGGTTTAAATCAATTAAACACGGCTTTATCGGGAGTAAACGGTGGATTAACGGAAGCCAATGATTCCCTTGCTACCATCGTAGGTGGGCATGAACAACTTGTTGATGGTATGACCGCACTTATTAGTGGTATTGAAGAGCTACAAAATGGACTTCAAACAGCTGCTGATGGGCAAGGTCAAATTGTTGACAATCTTCCAACTTTCTCAGACGGTTTAGGCAGCATAAGTGCTGGTCAGCAACAGTTGCTAGATGGTTTTTCAGATTTAGGGGGACAAATGAGTCAATTAACCGATGGGCTAAGTCAAAGTGTGAATGGACTCAATCAAGTAGCTGAAGGACTTGGCTCAGCTCAGGATTACCTTACTGGTTTAGCCAACTATGATGCAACACCAACCCTTTACATTCCAGATGAGGTACTAAACAGCGAAGAATTCAAGCAGGCACTTGATACTTATATGTCTGTTGACCGTAAAGTAACCACATTGGATATCGTTTTTGAAGTAAATCCCTACTCTAATGAAGCCATTGGACAAATGGATGAGATCAAAGAGGCGATTTCTCGAGTATTGAAGGAAACCAAGCTTGAAAACGCACAAGTGGCAATTGGTGGGGTAACAAGCACACAAGCTGACTTGAATGACATTTCTGAAGAGGATTACTCTCGCACCGTCATTCTAATGCTAGCGGGGATCTTTATCATTTTAGTCATCCTGCTAAAATCGTTTATTATGCCGATTTATTTAATTGGTTCATTGATTTTAACGTATTTTACTTCTATGGCTATAACAGAGGTAATCTATGTCAACATCCTTGGCTACACAGGAATAAGCTGGGCTGTACCATTCTTCGGTTTCGTTATTCTGATTGCGTTAGGAATTGACTATAGTATCTTCCTCATGGACCGATTTAACGAAAATCGAGACATGAATGTAGAAGAAGCTATTCAACTTGCGATGAGAAAAATGGGGACCGTCATCATTTCTGCGGCTGTTATTTTAGGTGGTACATTCGCAGCGATGATGCCATCTGGGGTATTGTCACTCTTAGAGATAGCAACGATCACCTTGACTGGGTTGATTTTATACGCACTGTTCGTATTACCACTACTCATTCCGGTTATGGTCAAAACCTTTGGTAAAGCTAATTGGTGGCCATTTATAAAATAAAGAATGAAGAATCGGCATTTAGCCGGTTCTTTTTTATATGTAAAATTAGTAAATTATTTCGATTGCCGAAAAGCCTAGCTTATTTTACAATAATACAAAAAGGAGCGATGACACCCGATGATAGATTTACGAAGCGATACAGTTACAAAACCAACTGAAGCTATGAGGAAAGCTGCGTTTGAAGCTGAAGTCGGCGATGATGTTTATGTAGAAGATCCCACGGTTAATAGATTAGAAGAAAAAGCTGCAGAAATACTAGGTAAGGAAGCAGCTCTTTTTGTAACAAGTGGAACTCAAGGAAATCAAATTGCGGTACTCACACACTGTCAGCCAGGACAAGAAGTCATTGTTGAGGCGGAATCACACGTTTTCTATTATGAAGGAGCTGCTATGTCAGCATTTGCAGGGATTCAGCCACGTACCATTAAAGGAGTTCGCGGGGCTATGAATCCACAGGATGTGAAAGCAGCCATCAGGGGAGAAGATATTCACTTTCCTGAAACTGGGCTTATTTGTTTAGAAAATACCCATAATCGAGCGGGTGGAGCGATTGTGCCTCTTGAAAACATGAAAGAAATCTACGAGATTGCAAAAGAACATAATGTTCCGGTTCATCTGGATGGAGCAAGACTCTTTAATGCATCAGTTGCTACTGGAATTCCACTGAAGGAGTTTGCTGCTCAAACGGACTCTGTTCAGGTGTGTCTTTCAAAAGGACTTGGTGCTCCAGTCGGCTCCATTATTGCTGGTTCAAAGGAATTCATAGCGAAAGCCAGAAAGTGGAGAAAGCGTCTTGGTGGAGGCCTTCGTCAAGTTGGAATCATAGCAGCTCCTGCCTATATTGCTCTAACTGAAATGGTTGATCGCTTAATAGATGACCATGTGAATGCGAAGAAACTAGCAGAGGGTCTAGGACAGATTCCTAGCTTAAGAGTGGAAAATGAAGTTGAAACCAATATTGTATTGGTGAATGTAGCGGACACTGGGCACGACGCCAATAGTTTCTTAGAGTTAATTAAGAAAGAAGAAATCCTTGCTGTTGGTTTCGGTCCGACAACCGTCCGTTTTACGACGAACTACGATGTGACAAGTGAAGAGATTGATACGGTGATTGATAAAATTAAAAGCGTGCTGTCATAATTGAAAGTGGCCTGAAGGGATTATTCCTTTGGGTCTTTTTTTATGTGAAAGAGGGTCCGGGTATTTCCGTTAGAAGCGGTAAAGTTTCCGATAGGGCCATCAGAGTTTCCGATAGAAGTGGCAAAGTTTCCGATAGAGCCGGCAGAATTTCTGATAGAAGGGGTAAAGTTTCCGATAGAGCCGGCAGGATTTCTGATAGAAGGGACAAAGTTTCCGATAGAAGGGGTAAAGTTTCTGATAGAGCCGGCAGGATTTCTGATAGAAGCGGCAAAGTTTCCGATTGCTCCCGTAGAATTTCCGATAGAAGGGGTAAAGTTTCCGATAGAGCCGGCAGAATTTCCAATAGCTCCGAAATTTCCTTTCCTCAATTAGCAGGAATCCCCACAGACAAACTCGAACAATGTTGTTGGGGTAACTTTATTAGCAAATCGATAAGGGATTGATAGGGGGAACTCAAATGAAGTGGAATACATACACTGACCTTCATGTGTTTAAACAGAAAGTGGAGGACTTCCTTTTAAAAAAGGAGGAGGCCAATAATCTCATCCTTGGTATTTTAAAAAGGCTAGTAAGTTTAGAAAATGTTTTTGCAGCATCCATTGAGAAGGATGAAACCGTTGTCGCTGCATTCCTTCAAACTCCTCCACATTCGCTAGTAGTGGTGGTAGACGAACAGTTTAGTACAGATGAAATCATTAGCTATTCTATTAAAAACCTAAAAGAAGAGTTACCTTCTTTACCTGGAATCAACAGTACAAAAACGGTCAGTCACCATTTTGCAAAAGAGTGGAGCAAGCTTATGAACCTTTCCTACCGTGTTCACATGGAACAGTGCATGATGGCATGCGATCAGGTCCAACCCATACAGATTTCAGAAGGGACACTTCAAATAGCGAAACCTGAACATGCAAGCCTCCTTACAGATTGGCTGTTAGAATTTGTAGAGGAAAGCGACTTACTTCCTGTTATACGTATGAATGCAGAAAGCTTAATTCAACAATCCATTCAAGGGGAAAACCTGTATACTTGGAGTGTAGGGGATGAGATTGTGTCCATGGTCAATAAAACGAGAGAGACCAAGAACTCAATCGGCATTAACCAAGTGTACACACCACCTAGCCACAGAAATAAAGGCTACGCTTCATCCGCTGTCCATCAGTTAACGGAACAGCTCCTAAAACAGTATAAGTCATGTGTGCTGTATACGGATTTAGCAAATCCCACATCTAACAGTATTTATAAAAAAATTGGATACAAACCGATTGAGGAGTGCTCACACATATTATTTTCGCAACAGTAAAGGGGAGATCAAGATCATGTTAGGACTTGAATATGCAAAACAATTAGACCAGAAGGATCCTTTGGCATCCTATAAAGCAGAGTTTTATTTACCTAGCGATGGAATTTATTTAGATGGAAATTCATTGGGACTTTTATCAAAAAGGGCGGAGCAAGCCCTCCTTCAATCACTAGAGGATTGGAAGAAAAACGGAATTGATGGTTGGACAGAAGGGGCTGAACCATGGTTTTATTTTTCAGAAAAGTTAGGAAAAATGTCTGCTCCTCTAATCGGTGCAAAAGAAGGGGAAGTAGTTGTGACTGGATCCATTTCTGTCAACCTCCATCAAATGTTAAGCACCTTTTATAAACCGGATGGAAAACGGACTAAAATCCTGGCTGATGAATTGGCATTTCCAACAGACATTTATGCAGTGAAAAGTCAGTTAGCTTTAAAAGGGATGGACACGCAAGAGAACTTGAAGCTTATAAAATCAAAGGATGGCCATACTCTGGATGAAGATGACATCATTACCGAGATGACCTCAGATGTGGCACTAATCCTACTGCCATCCGTTTTATATCGAAGTGGCCAGCTTCTAGACATGAAGAAACTAACAGCTGCTGCTCATGAAAGAGGAATTATCATTGGTTTTGACTTAGCTCACTCAATGGGAGCTGTTCCTCATGAGCTTCATGATTGGGGAGTTGATTTTGCCGTTTGGTGTAATTATAAATATTTAAATAATGGTCCAGGTGGAGTGGGTGGTCTGTTTGTTCACCAGAAGCACTTTGGGAAGGCTCCTGGCTTAGCGGGTTGGTTTGGATCAGATAAAAATAAACAATTCGATATGGAGCATCAATTTAGCCCATCTGAACATGCAGGTGCATACCAAATTGGAACCCCGCATGTATTAAGTGCAGCACCGCTTCTTGGTTCGCTGTCTTTATTTGAAGAAGTGGGAATTAAAGCGATTCGAGAAAAATCATTAGCATTAACACAATTTCTAATGGAATTACTAGAGCAAGAGAAGCTACATGAAGTCTTTACCATGATTAACCCGAAAGAAAATGAGCGAAGAGGTGGCCACGTCGCCCTACAGCACGAGGAAGCAGCTCGGATTTGTAAAGCGCTAAAAGAAAATAAGATCATTCCTGATTTTCGTTCACCTAATATAATTCGTCTCGCTCCGATTGCCTTTTACACTTCTTATGAAGATGTGTGGAAGTTTGTCCAAACACTTAAGAAAATCATGGATGAAAAAACGTACGAAAAATTTGAAAATACTCGAAATGTTGTAGCTTAGGAGAACATAAATGAAAATAATTGATATATCGATGCCTTTAAACAAGAATACGGCAGAATGGCCCGGAGATACGCCATTTACCTATAAGGTCAATTGGACAAAGGAAGAATCCGGTTCCGTAAATGTAGGATGTATTGAGACGAGTACTCATATCGGCACTCATGTAGATGCACCTTTTCACTTTGACGATCATGCGCCACGCATTCATCAAATGGAGTTAGACCGCTATGTCGGAAAAGCACTTGTTGTCAATTGCCAGGGATTAAAGTCCGTGGGTGCGGAGCATTTAGAAAACATTGATTTATCAGATGTCACGATTGTTCTGCTAAAAACAATGTCATGGAACGATCGTAGCCATTTCCCAGAAAACATTACGTACCTGGAACCATCCTTGGGACCAATGTTACAAAAAAATGGGGTGCGTTTGGTCGGAGTTGATACGCCATCTGTAGACCCAGTCGATAGTAAGGAACTAGGTGCCCATCACTCCCTATGGGAACATGATGTAGCCATTTTGGAAGGCCTGGTTCTAAACGATGTTGAAACGAAAGTGTATGAATGCATTGCCCTTCCACTTCGTATTGAAGGTGCAGACGGAAGTCCGGTTAGAGCCATATTAAGAGAGATTTAAAAATGTAGGGGCTGTTTAAAAGTCAGAATTACTGATTTTTAGACTGCCTCTTTTTTTCTGTTTAATTCGTAATACATAGAACCATGAAAATTAAGCAACAGTATGAAAAAGGAGTGAATTTTTTTGTGGAAGTTTAAATGGGGACTCGTATTCTTCATTCTCTTCATATGTACTAGTTGTAATCAAGCAGAATCCGAACTAAAACCACCTCCACCCGTCACAGATGAACACAGTGGAATCAGTGTGGATGAAACCCCGTTCCCTTACAAATTTTTCGAGCTTAGCGTGAATTATGATGGCATCGATGATCAAACTCTTGTTCAATATCGATACTCAGGTGGAAAAATATTCGCCAGGTATGAAGATCATGGTACCGACCAAGAGATTGAAGGAGAAAGAGCCGTTCAACAGATTCAACCGAAACTGAAACAACTAAAATTAACCCAAGAAACGGAAGCAAAGGGGTTAATTGAAAGGATAAAAGACGTGTTCCCCATCAGGGAAGACTATCGTTTTATCGAAGTAAAGGTCCGTTTTAACGATGGTGAAGAAAAAGTGTATAAAACATCATAACAAGATGGAAAGGGGAAAATTTCCACCTATATCTGTACAAGTTTTAATTCGGTTGGAGACATAATGAAAGAAGAAAGTAGGGTGAAAAATCATGGAAACATTCTTACCAGAAAACTATCATCCGGGGCAAGTTGTATATGTGATGTATCGTAATCCTCATACACAAAGTGTGGCAACGATTCAAGAAGCAGCCATTGTAAATGATCCCTATCATCCGGACCAACTGGCTCTCTTCCTTTTTGATGCCTATTATCCTATAACAACGGAGCTTGCCATTTACACGTCTAAAGAGGAAGCAGAAGAGGCGTATCAACACTATTTTGGAGATGACGATTAGGAGGGAATGCCATGTTAAAACCATTTGTCCCTCAACTCGTTTACTTTGAACCTCAAGCGCTAGAATACCCTTTAGGAAAAGAACTGAAGGATAAATTTGAGGATATGGGCCTCGAGATTAAGTATACAACTTCACACAATCAGATAAGAAATTTACCTGGAGAAAATCATTTTCAAAAATATCGAATTGCGAAATCAACACTCGTTGTAGGAATTAGAAGAACGTTAAAATTTGATACCTCAAAACCATCAGCTGAATATGCCATTCCATTTGCTACCGGTTGTATGGGTCATTGTCATTATTGTTATCTACAAACGACGATGGGGAGCAAGCCTTACATACGTACCTATGTAAATGTGGAAGAGATTTTGGAGCAGGCAGAAAAATATATGCAGGAAAGAGCTCCTGAAATTACAAGATTTGAAGCAGCCTGTACGTCTGACATTGTAGGCATTGACCATTTGACTCACACACTCAAAAGAGCCATCGAATACTTCGGTGAGTCGGAGTATGGCAAGCTTCGCTTTGTGACCAAATTTCATCATGTCGACCATTTACTCGATGCAAAGCATAATGGCAAAACGAGATTCCGATTCAGTGTGAATGCAGACTATGTAATTAAATACTTTGAGCCAGGTACCTCGCCACTAGCCAAGAGAATTGAAGCGGCTACTAAAATTGCCAATGCCGGCTATCCGTTAGGGTTTATTGTTGCCCCTATTTACTTACATGAAGGCTGGAAAGAAGGGTACAAAGAGTTGTTCAAAAAGCTCGACGAATCTTTACCAAAGGAAACGAGAAATGACCTCACCTTTGAGTTAATCCAGCACCGATTTACAAAGCCTGCTAAAAGAGTCATCATGCAAAATTATCCTATGACAAAGCTAGAACTAGATGAAGAAAAAAGAAAGTACAAATGGGGCCGCTATGGAATCGGAAAATATGTCTATCAAAAAGACGAACAAGAAGAAATGGAAGAAGTACTCCGAGGGTATGTAGAAAAATATTTTCCTCAAGCAAAAGTGGAATATTTCACCTGATACTATTCAGGAAAAGGGGGATATACACGTGTATTCTGAAGATCTGCACAATATTCTAGAGATGATTGAAGCACTGGAGTCCAATGACGTTGTTCTACAAGTTGCTAGCGAAGAACCAATCGATGTTCATCTTTTTATAAAAGAAGAATTTAAAGATGGGCAAATTGGCTACCGGGTTGACGAAGATGGGAATTCCTTACTAGGTGAAGATGAAGGAGATTGGATCGATGACTGGCATGTCATTGGGTACGATGAAGAAATAGGTGACCCGATTTTTGTCGATATTACAAAGGTCGATTATCCAGTTTATACAGCAGCACACGGCGAGGGTGATTGGGAGCCTGAGCTACTATTTGAATCAATGAGCGACTTTTTAAATCACGTAAAGCCCCGGGAATAGAAGTTCTTGGGGTTTTTTTTGTGATTTGGTAAGGGTTAGAATTATTACTCTCAAGCGGGGCACACTGCCTTTTTGCTGGCTCGTTTGGCACTTCTTCTACCTTCAAATGGACACGTTCGCTTCTTGCTGTCCCGTTTGGTACTCCTTCTCCTCTAAAACAGGACACGTTCGCTTCTTGCTGTCCCGTTTGGCATTACTTCTCTTTTTAAACGGGACACGTTTTCTTCTTGTTGTCCCGTTTGGCACTCTTTCTTCTTTCAAACGGGACAGGTTTTGTGCCTGCTGTCCCATTTGGCACACCTTCTCCTTTCAAACGGGACACGTTCGCTTCTTGCTGTCCGGTTTGGAACACAATCTCCTTTCAAACGGGACACGTTCGCTTCTTGCTGTCCGGTTTGGAACACAATCTCCTTTCAAACGGGACACGTTCGCTTCTTGCTGTCCCGTTTGGCACACCTACTCCTCTCAAACGGGACAGTTTCCTGTCCTGCTGTCCCGTATACCTCACCTTCTACTGACAAACCGGACACGTTATGTGCCCTAAGCCGGAAACAAACGTTAAAAGAGGGAACGCAAATTTGTTAAACGAGCCCTGAGCCGGAAACAAACGTTAAAAAAGGGAACGCAAATATTCAATACACCTCCCCCCGAGCCCTGTAGCAACGTTAACAAAACAATCACACCTCCCCCAAAAAAACCTTAACCCAAACCCATTCTTAAATTCCGTAAAATAAAATTAAATCTTTAAACTTTTTTAAAAATTTTGTAAATAATTGCAGACAAATGACATCAATCTGGAATAAAATAAATAAAGGAGGGGTGTCATTTGAACTACAAGATATTATTCTACTCATTTATTGCCACTAGTATATTAGTCCTCTCATTTTCTACTCTTTTTCAAAAAACTGACTCCATTGCTGTAGAAGCTGGAATGGAGTCCAACGAAGAGATTTTTACTCAGCTTGAGAAGGATGAACATACGCTTCACGTATATTACTTTTACTTAAATCATCATGAAAAATCAGGATCCTCCATGTTGGTCTATTCACCAGATGGATATTCCATGCTTATTGATGCTGGTATTGAAGAATCATCGTCATTATTATCTGATTATTTGAATAAATTAGGAATTGAGCAAGTTGATATCGCGGTTGCTACACATCCCCACCATGATCATATTGGAGGGTATCTTCAGCTGCTTGATGAAGGAAGAATCAAAGAAATCTATATGCCGGAAATAGAACACCAAACAGAAACATATCATGATTTCATGGAGAAAATCGCAAAAAATGACATTCCTATCAATTATTTAACTGCTAGTCAAACCTTTACACTAGGTGACTCGGTGCAATTTAAGGTATTGAATCCAAGTGCCCAAATGCTAGATAAGTTAGAAGGTAGTTATCGTGTAACAGATATAAACAATCAATCTCTTGTGATGAGAATGGAATATAAGAATCATAGTTTCTTATTTTCTGGTGACATCTATGATGAGCAGGAAAAACAGTTAGTTGCTGAATATGGAAGCGCTTTAAAGGCAACGGTTATGGAAGCTCCCCACCATGGGGATGATACGTCATCTTCCATAAGATATATACAAGCTGTATCCCCTGATTATGCCGTAATGAATGCTAATGTGTTACAGAGTAGGTATGTATTAAGAAGGTATGAAGTACTGGGAGTTTCCGCATTACCAACCAATGTTTACGGTACGGTTCACATTCAAACAGATGGAGATACTCTAAAAATAGCAACAGAGTTCCAGTCACCGTCGAAAATTAAAATGAGAAATAAAGGTAATGGTTAAAAAGCAATTCTCAATAGGGGAGTTGCTTTTCTTTTGGGTTGGTATTGACCTCTCATGGGGAAAAGAAGATTTTATTTTAGAATCATATCTTAGTTTATAGGTTTGATATAATGATAGTACTAGAATAGACAAGTGGGGAGAATATACATGAGTAAATTAGAAACCGAATTAAAACCGAGAAGGAAATGGCGAAAAGGATTCAAATGGTCACTGTTGACAATTGCAGTAGTCGTGCTCGTTCTCTTTATTTTCCCAGGACCGAAGGCAGAACATCACCCTTTTCTAGATTTAGATAAGCCTTTAGTTATTGCACACCAAGGAGGAGCATTATTAGCACCCTCTAATACGATGGTGGCTTTCGAAAATGCTGTGGATCTTGATGTTGACGTTTTGGAATTTGATATACATATAACAAAGGATGGGCAACTAGTTGTGATCCATGATCCTACCGTCGATCGCACTACGGATGGAACAGGGAAAGTGGAGGACATGACATTAGAAGAGCTGAAGAAACTGGATGCAGGGTACTATTTTAAAGATGTAAACGGGGATTTTCCTTTTAGGGACCAAGGGATTACGATTCCAACTGTTGAAGAAGTATTCAGTGCTTTTCCTAGCATGCCAATGATGATTGAAATAAAAGATGATAATCCTCCTGAACGGTTAGAAGAAATATCTCAAAAATTGTGGGCGTTGATTCAAAAATACAATATGGCGGATCAAACACTGGTTGCTTCTTTTGACCAAAACATTATTGAAATGTTCCAAAAGGTTAGTAAAAACCAAGTTGCACTTGGCGGAGGAAGAGGAGAGGCAAAACCGTTTGTTATCTCAAGTATGCTTTCCATGCAACCTATTTATAACCCAAAAGTTCAGGCGTTTCAACTGCCACTAAAAGACGGAAAAATTAACTTAAGTAAGCCATATATTGTGGAAAATGCTCACAAACGGGGAATGGAGGTTTATTACTGGACGATCAATGACCCTAAAGTGATGGAAACTTTAGTTAAACAAGGTGCAGATGGGATCATTACAGACAGACCAGATTTATTGATTGATGTGTTATCCATCCATAATAAGTAAGAAAGAAAAAAGATGCGTCAATCACTCAAGATTAACGCATCTTTTTTTAGTGTATAACCCTAATTGTTTTATTGTTTAATCAGCGGAAGCATAACCCGGAAAGTGGTTTCTTCTTCATTAGAAAAGCACTCCAATGTACCTTTGTGTCTTTCAATTATTTCTTTACACACAAAGAGGCCTAATCCAGTTCCTAATTGTTTAGTTGTAACGAACGGTTCAAAGATGGTTCTGAGTAACTCCGGTGGAATAGTAGGTCCGTTGTTGGTTAACTCAATGACTATGTTATTTTCTTTTTTACTTGTAAGGATTTGGATTTTTGGATCTTTTCGGTGATTTTGGAGCACATCAATGGCGTTAAATAATATGTTCATAAAAACTTGTCTTAGTTCATCTATGTATCCGTAAATCGTGATATCTTCTAAAATCTCTTTTTCAATTTCAACTTTTGCACTAAGTAAACTTGGGTATAAAAATGTAATAAGCTCTTCAAATAGTTCATGAAGGAAGACGGTGCTCTTCTCTTTCCCAATTAACTCTTTTTTGGATAACAGTAGAAATTGAGAAATACGGAAATTCAATTGTTCAATTTCACTCGCAATGATATCCAGGTAAGGGACATTTTTGTAATCGGAACGCAGTAGTTGCACGAAGCCCTGAATAGATGTTAATGGGTTTCTAAATTCATGTATAAAGCTTGATGTCATTTGACCTAGAAGTGTTAACCGATCCTTGTGAGACTGATTGATGAAAGAATTCTTTTCTTCAATGATCCGGTCCTTGAGCTTAGCGTAGTGATTAACGGCATGGAACATAAACTGATCAAAGCATTGATTCATATTCTCAAAGATCACTTGAATATGTTCTCTATTTTCATTGTCATCAATTTTAAACAAATGGTTAAATATTTCAGTTCTCCCCATACTTACGTTATAAATAAAATCACCCATGTTAATGCCGGCCTGTACTCTTTCCTCTGCAACACGTTTGGCCAACCTCTCAATTTTAGGCTCCATTTTATCTATAGGGGTCATGATAGATTCTTGTAGAAATAAAAACATCGTTTCCCCATTTAACAGGACTCTTTCAGGATTTGGATCAGTCGGGGATTTTAGCGCTTTTTTATCCCATCTCTCAAGCAACGTTTCCTTATGTAACTCAAGGTTTTCATAAATATGAAGCTTGGTTTTTATCATTTCCCCATACCCCTTTTACATTTCTTATATATGAATTCTAGAAGTAGTTCGATTTTCCTCCTTTAATGAATGAAAGAGTTGCACTTTTCTTTTATCAATACTATAATACAGTTGAAAATGAAATATTTTTCCACAAGGGGAGCCAATTTGGCTGAGAGTGAACATTGTTCAGACCCTTTGAACCTGTTAGTTAATACTAGCGTAGGGATGTGGTGTAGCTAGGCGTTCTGTTAGCGATGTGATTGCGTTTGTACTTGCTAGCTTTATAGAAACGTTTAGGTTATGTTCACTTCCCCTCAAAAAAAGAAAGGGGATTTTTTTATGGGATCAAACTCAAGTAAGACGTTATTTTTGGTGGAGGTTGCGATATTTACAGCTATCGCCTATTTACTCGATTATGTTTCGGGTATCCTTATGAAAAACTTTTGGCCACAGGGAGGATCTGTATCATTAGCCATGGTACCCGTTGTCATTATGGCCTTTAGATGGGGATTAAAGGGTGGTCTTGCAACTGGATTTTTATTAGGGTCTATTCAATTATTTAGTGGTTTTGCAACCATTTATTACTTCTTACAAATCATCTTTGATTACTCGTTAGCGTTTGCCGTTGTTGGGTTTGCAGGTATATTCGCTAAGTCAGTACAACGTGCTTTGGTCAATGGAAATAAAGGACAGTTGCTTGTATTTGCGATATTCGGTTCGGTGCTTGGGGGACTACTTCGCTACTTCATTCACTTTATTTCAGGGGTTACCTTCTTTGCACAGTACGCACCGGAGGACCAGCCTGTATGGTTATACTCCATTGTTTATAACGGAGGATACATGATTCCATCTATTATTATCACGGCTGTTGTAGTGTATTTACTTATCCTAACAGCACCAAAACAAATGATGAGAAAAGACTTTGAGATAAATAAAGCAGTTTAAACATACACATTTTTGGAGCCTTTAGCGTATATATTTCGCTGAAGGCTTTTATATTTTAGTGTGTTTTTCTCTAACGGCTGTGGAACTAACTTGGTGGCTCAGACGATAGTAGGAAAATTTTCATAGTTTCGTTGTTCATTTCCCAAGATTTGTGTAAAATGGTAAGAGAATTAGAAAATATTTCAAGATAGTTGAAAGGAGAGGTTTCATGTCACCAGCCGTTGTGTTTTTAATCCTTTATCCAATCGGTATGATCCTCTTAGCCTATGTATTAAAATATCTACTCCGGAAAAAGAGAAAAGCAAATCTTTTAATCTATGTTTCTGTCTATATTTTCTCTAATATTGCCATTGCCTTTTTCCTTCGAGGCGGATTTAAGGTTTCTTATATTGTAAACTCAGGAAAAGGTTTTGCTGCGTTTGCAGGCTTTACTCTTGATGAATGGTTACGAACCATTTTAATTCCTCATGTATTTACCTTGCTATATATATTCCTAATTGCGGTTTCTTTTGTGATTGTACGCAAGACTATGATGTATAGGAAGTTAAATATCATGGAAAAACACGAGTATGTAGAAAAGTCATCTTAATAATGAATTACTCTCAACAAACAGACTACACCCACAAAAATGTATGAAATTACGTATATTGTATTATCTAGAATATAGGGGTGTAAGGTCTGATGGGAAATAGTCTTCATCCAACAATCAAAAAGTGTCTCCAACACTTAGACGTCTTAGGGGCAGATGATAAAATAAAGCAAATCGTATACATGTATATGGAAGGACTAAAAAAAGATCTTGTTCAGCATAGTTCGAAGGAAGGTAAAGATAGCAAAGACACATAAGTCTTTTTGCTATCTTTTTTGTTGTACAAAAAAGGGTATCGATTTCTAGGTATCGAATATGTAAGGTATATGACAATAGGGGTTGAATCAAAATGAAAAAGTGGGATCAGCTAAAACAATTGTTACTTATATTGGCGATTGCCGGTCAGCTTATAGGGATTGTCCTGCTCTTTATTCATATCCCTTCGGCGATTGCATTTTTTGTGATATATGCACTCACCTTACTATTTTTATTTGTACTCATCATTATTGAACGAAAAAAAGAGAAGAAAGAGGATGATGAAAATGATTTTAGTGACTACTGATTTTGTACCAGGAAAGGAAATTAAAGAATTAAAAGGTTTTGTCAGAGGAAGTACTGTCCAATCAAAGCACGTTGGAAAGGACATTCTAGCAGGGCTAAAGACGATCGTTGGTGGAGAAATTAAGGAATATACGGAAATGATGGATGAGGCTAGACAAAAAGCAATCGGCCGTATGGTTGAAGATGCTCAGAAAAAAGGAGCCAATGCCATTATTACCGTTCGGCTAGAATCATCAGCAGTCATGTCAAGTGCTTCCGAGATTATTGCATACGGTACAGCAGTTTATGTAGAGTAAATAGCCTATCTTTTCAATAAATGGAAAATTTTTATTGACTCTACTTCCAAACGATGGTAACCTGACATAGCAAATAAAAAATGTAACGGAAAGGAGCGTTGTGTCATGATTTTAATTCTAATTACTTCAAATGCAATTCAACAAAATAATATGATGGCGCAACCAAGCTCCTTGAATAAATAATATTTTCATTTAACCAAGGGAGTCCTATCAGGTTGTGGCCATTTCCTGCAATCTGTGTGGTCTTCTGTCTATTTTCGTCTAAAAAGGCATGTCGTACATAGGTGCGGTGTGCCTTTTTTTGTTTTTTTGGGATAAAAGTGGATGATTCCATTTTTATATAAAAAAATAACAAAAAACAGGAGGAATTATGATGTATCAAATGAACACGAAAGCATTTTGCAACGGAGATCCAGAAAGCGGTTAGTTATAGAGAGAGAAAAAATCGAAGGTAGGTTGACAATATGTTTAACGTTTTTAAGCAGCTAGGTTGGTTTTTTAAAGAGGAGAAAAAGAGGTATACGATTGCTTTAATTTTTCTAGCAATCGTTGGTATAACGGATATTTTGCCACCAAGAATCGTAGGGATGGCCATCGATGATATCCACCAAGGAATTTTATCTAATCAGTTCATTATTCAATACATGCTCGCGTTGCTAGTCATCACGGTCATTTCTTATGGTCTGACTTATGTGTGGGTCAATAAACTATTTGGTGGCGCCTATGTAGTCGAAAGAAAACTAAGATCGAAGTTTATGAATCACCTTTTAAAAATGACACCGGTTTTTTACGAAAAACATCGTACAGGTGATTTAATGGCTCGAGGAACAAACGATTTAAAGGCCATTTCAACTACGGCGGGGTTCGGAATTTTAACCCTTATGGATAGTAGTATTTTTATGATCACCGTTCTATTTGCCATGGGTTTTCTAGTGAGCTGGAAGCTAACACTTGCTGCCATTATTCCACTTCCCATTATGGCTTATGTCATTAAAGTACTGGGTGAAAAAATCCATAAGCGGTTTACAGTGGCTCAGGATGCATTTGGTGATATGAACAATAAAGTTCTGGAGTCCGTGTCTGGGGTTCGTGTTATTCGTGCGTATGTTCAGGAACGAGCGGATGAAGAAAGATTCGGTCAAATGACTGAAGATGTTTTTAGCAAGAACATTGCGGTTGCAAAAATTGATTCACTTTTTGGCCCAATTATTAAGGTATTAGTAGGAATTAGTTATTTGATTGGGTTAGGTTATGGGTCCTACCTGGTGTTCCAACAAACGATTACATTAGGGGACCTTGTCACGTTTAACGTTTATCTCGGGATGATGATTTGGCCAATGTTCGCAGTTGGAGAACTGATCAATGTTATGCAACGTGGTAGTGCATCCTTAGATCGTTTACAAAAGACACTGGCTTATAAACCAGACATTGTTGATGCAAAGAAACCGGTAGATGTAGCTGAACCTAGCTCCGTTGGTTTCCGAAACGTGTCCTTTCAATACCCAACTTCGAACGTTTCCAACCTCGATAATGTTAATGTCCACCTAGAACGAGGGCAAACATTAGGAATTGTAGGAAAGACGGGAAGTGGGAAGACAACGTTTGTGAAGCAGCTCCTCAAGTTTTATCCAAAAGGAGAAGGCGAGCTCACTATTTCAAATGTACCGATTGAAAATCAAAGAATGGAACAGGTTCGTGGGTTTGTCGGATATGTACCACAGGATCATACATTGTTCTCGAAAACGGTTCGTGAAAATATTTTATTCGGTAGACCAGAGGCAAACGAAGAAGAGCTTAACAAAGCCATTGCTTTGGCTGCTTTTGATCAGGATTTACCGTTCCTTCCTGAAGGATTAGAAACACTTGTAGGGGAAAAAGGTGTAGCGTTATCCGGAGGTCAAAAACAAAGAATATCAATTGCACGGGCCCTGATTAAGGATCCAGAAATTTTGATTCTAGATGATTCTCTTTCAGCCGTTGATGCTAAGACTGAATCCAAAATTATCTCAAACATTAGAAAAGAACGGGATGGAAAAACAACGATCATCACTACTCACCGTTTGTCCGCTGTACAACATGCGGATTGGATTATTGTATTAGACGATGGGGTCATCGTAGAAGAAGGAACCCATGAATCCCTCATGAAAATAGAAGGTGGTTGGTACAGGGAACAATATATGAATCAACAACTAGAAACAGCTGTCACGGGAGGTGACAATGAATGAAAACAGGTAAACGATTAGTTCAATATGCGTTAAATTTTAAAGGTATGATTATTGCTGCACTTTTAATGCTGTCAGTGTCAGTTGGAGCCGAGCTAATGGGACCATTTATAGCGAAAAAACTCATTGATAATCACATTATCGGCATTGAATCACCATGGCATGAAACAACAGCAGGGAAGGAAGCTGTTGAATACAATGGAAGTTACTATAAACGTGAAGCATACTTTGAACCTGGTGAGGAGAAGGGCGAAGCGGCCCGCATTCTTCAGGTCAATCGAGATTTTATCTTTGTTCCTTCAAGCGTCGAATTTGATGGGAAAAGAAGTTTTGAGGACGGACAATTAACCATCACAAATGGGGATCGATCTCAAAGTTATCCAGCTACGGAGCTAAGTACTGGGCAAGTTATGGCTTTTTATCAGCCGGAGATTCCTAAAATTATGGTCTTGATTGGAGCCTATTTCGGATTGTTAGTAGTTGCATCCTTTTTCCAATACGGTCAGCGATACTACTTACAGAATGCTGCCAACCGTATTATTCAAAAGATGAGAAATGATGTATTCCAGCATATCTCCCGTCTCCCGATTCAATATTTTGACAATCTACCGGCGGGGAAAGTTGTGTCACGAATTACAAATGATACAGAGGCTATTCGCGAACTGTATGTTGCGGTTTTGGCTAACTTCTTTACGAGTATCATTTATATCATTGGAGTGTTTATCGGTTTATTCATCTTAAATCCAACATTAGCTTCATGGTGTCTATTGTTAGTGCCGATTTTAGTGATTTGGATGAGGCTATACCGAAAATTTGCTTCTGTCTATAACCATGTCATCCGTTCAAAAGTGAGTGAGATTAACGGGAAGCTAAACGAGTCCATTCACGGGATGACCATTATTCAAGCTTTTAAAAGAGAAAAAGAGACGAGAGATGAGTTCGAAGCTTTGAATAAAGAGCATTTTACCTTCCAGAATAAGATGCTTAACCTAGATTCCTTGACAGGACATAATTTGACCTGGGTTTTACGAAATCTTGTGTTTGTCGGCTTCATTTGGCACTTTGGGGGGCAATCTCTCGGAGTTGGAAGCGTAGTTTCACTAGGTGTTTTGTATGCATTTGTTGACTATATTACTCGTTTGTTTGAGCCAGTCAACGGAATTGTGAATCAACTGGCCAACCTTGAGCAGGCACTCGTTGCAGGTGAACGAGTTTTTAAGCTGATGGATGAAGAAGGAATTCCGGTCAGCGATGAAGATATGCCACGTGTGAAGGGGCATGTTGAGTTTGACCATGTTTCTTTTGCTTATAAAGAAGAGGAATATGTATTAAAAGATATCGACTTTGAAGCAAAACCAGGGCAAACCGTAGCATTAGTCGGGCATACGGGATCTGGAAAAAGTTCAATTTTGAACCTGTTATTCCGTTTTTATGACTGCCAAAAAGGAGCTATCAAGATAGACGGAGTAGATGTGAAAGATATTCCACAACAAACACTGAGAAAACATATGGCCATTGTTCTCCAAGACCCATTCTTGTTTACAGGAACGGTTGCATCCAACATCGGAATGGACGATGCAAAGATTTCGCGTGAAAGAATGGAGCAGGCTTTGAAAGCAGTAGGTGGCGAAAAGATATTGAAGCATCTTGAAAAGGGGCTCGATGAACCGGTAGTTGAAAAAGGAAGCACTTTGTCCTCTGGTCAACGTCAATTAATCAGTTTTGCACGTGCTTTGGCATTTGACCCAGCTATCCTGGTATTGGATGAAGCGACATCCAATATCGATACAGAAACCGAAGCTATGATTCAAGAAGCCATGGATGTACTAAGTAAAGGTAGAACGACATTTATCATTGCTCACCGTTTATCTACGATTAAAAATGCGGACCTTATTTTGGTGTTAGACCGCGGGCAGGTTGTTGAACGTGGTAACCATGAAGAACTCATGGAGCATGGTGGGAAGTACTATCAAATGTATCAGTTGCAAAAAGGTCAGAAGAATTCGATGGTGGTTTAGGGATTGAGGGGACCCTCTGTGTCTTTGTGACGCAGGGGGTTTTTGTTGTTTTCGGCTGGGTGTTTCCATAAAATGGAGATATACCATGAAAGGAGATGTGAGAATGCATGCAAGATTTGAAGCCGTTGGTACCGTCTGATGAGTTGAGGATCTATCGGGTATTGGATGGAAGAAACTCATTGTCAGAAAAGGACAAACAGCAGCTATGGAAGTTGGAGAGAGGTTTTGAAGGAGAGATGGAATTTAGTAGGTTGGTAATGGAGCGGGACATCGAAGGTATTTTACTGAATGACTTGCTTTATGAGTACAAGGGCTCCCTTTTTCAAGTGGACAAGCTCTTACTTATTAACAATTCCATTCTGCTGCTAGATATTAAGAATCATGAAGACGACTATATTATTAAAGAGGGGAAGTGGCATAATGAAAGGACTGGTCAAGACATAAGGAATCCAGTAGAGCAGTTAAACAGATGTGAGACATTATTGACTAACCTCTTGCAAGACCTCGGAAATAAAAATGCCCTCGAAAGTTCATTAGTCTTTGTAAATCCAGAATTTTTTTTATACAACGCCCCAGTTGACCAACCGATTATATTCCCTTCACAGATTAACCGCTTTTTAAATAAACTTCAGAAGAAATCATTGAGTGTGAAAAAATCCCAATTTATTTTAGCAGAAAAGTTGATATCTCTCTGTAAAAAAGAAAATCCTTTTACGCGTGTTCCACCATACAATTTTGAGGAGTTGAAAAAAGGGGTTTTATGTGAGAGGTGTAGGAGGTTTATGAGGAAGTTGAGGGGGAGGACTTTGGTTTGTGATGGGTGTGGCTCTTTGGAGAGGGTGGAGAGTGCTATTGTTCGAGGTGTAAAAGAATTTGTGTTGTTGTTCCCTGAGAAAAAAGTAACCACCAATCATATTTATGAATGGTGTAAAGTAGTTGAATCTAAGCATACTATTCGAAGGGTTTTGTCGGAGCATTTTGAAGTAGTTGGAAAGTGGAAATCCACTCATTTCATTGAAAAGATGGAGGAGTAGGATTACTGTTACGGTTTATGTTCTAGTTTTAAAGCCGGGGTGAGAAAAGTAGAACATAAGTAAGTTTTATGTCCTAGTTTTGGAGTAGAGAAAGAAAAAAGAGAACGAAAATCCGGTTTATGTTCTGGTTTTGGAGCAGAGGAAAGAAAAGTAGAACAAAAGTAAGTTTTATGTCCTAGTTTTGNAGTAGAACAAAAGTAAGTTTTATGTCCTAGTTTTGAAACCGAAAAAGAAAAAAGAGAATTAAAATCCTGCTACGAAAACACTCATAAGCTTCCCACCCCCAAAAACCGGCCCTTCCTGTAAAATTTCACCACTCCCCCGAATAATCATAGAACAATAAGGGTAAACAATCGGATAGAGTATAGAGGAGTGTGATTGTATGGAATATCGGATTGAGAAAGACACTTTAGGTGAAGTGAAGGTTCCCAAGGATAAGCGGTGGGGAGCGCAGACACAGAGGAGTATACAGAACTTTGCTATTGGGAATGAAACTATGCCAAAAGAGGTGATCATGGCTTTTGCTCAGCTGAAGAAGGCGGCAGCTATCGTGAATTATCAATACGGTAAGCTTTCATCGGAAAAGAAAGACGCGATTACAGCAGCCTGTGACGAAATTTTAGAGGGAAAGCATGATGATCAGTTTCCATTGAAGGTGTGGCAAACGGGCAGTGGGACTCAATCGAATATGAATACAAATGAAGTGATTGCCTATATTGCTAACCAATCTCTTAAACAACAAACAGTTCATCCGAACGATGATGTGAACATGTCACAAAGCTCCAATGATACGTTTCCAACCGCTATGCATATCGCAGCTTTCCAGAGTGTTCAAGAAAAGTTAATTCCGGCTATAGAGGAAATGATCCAGACCCTACAAAAAAAGGAAGATCAATTTCGAACTTTGGTCAAAATCGGCCGAACACATCTGCAAGACGCAACACCGTTAACGCTTGGTCAAGAGATTAGTGGTTGGCGGGCGATGCTTGAAAAATCAAAAAAGATGATAAAAGAAAGCATGGATCATACGCTGGATTTGGCGATTGGTGGTACAGCTGTCGGGACTGGGATCAATGCAGAACCTGATTTTGGTGACCGAGTGGCGGATGTGCTTAAAACGAACATGGGAATCCCATTCCGATCATCAGCCAATAAGTTTCATGCCTTAACATCACATGACGAACTTGTTTATGCCCATGGTGCCTTAAAAGCACTGGCTGCTGATTTTATGAAGATAGCGAATGATATTAGGTGGTTAGCGAGTGGACCGAGAAGTGGGATTGGTGAATTAACGATTCCGGCCAATGAACCTGGGAGCTCGATTATGCCTGGGAAGGTAAATCCAACCCAAAGCGAAGCAGTAACGATGGTTTGTAGTCAAGTATTCGGAAATGATGTCACCATTGGGTTTGCCGCAAGCCAAGGGAATTTTGAATTAAATGTATTTAAACCAGTGATTATCTATAATTTCCTTCAAACGGTTCAGCTTCTATCGGATAGTATGAAGTCCTTCCATGATAAGTGTTTAGTTGGATTGGTAGCCAACGAGGAAAAAATAGAACGGTATCTACATGATTCTTTGATGTTGGTTACAGCATTAAACCCTCATATTGGCTATGAAAAAGCCGCTGAAATTGCGAAAAAGGCGTTTAATGACAACACTACGCTAAAGGAGTCTGCATTAGCCTTAGGGTACTTGACAGAGGAACAGTTCAACGAATGGGTGGATCCTAAGAAAATGGTCCGTTTTTAAGAAAACAAGAAATACCCCCGCAAAGTGCGGGGGTATTAGCCATTATATTAAATTGTATTAGCGTGCTCCTCCACCAAGTTGGCTTTCTGCCATAGAAACTAGACGCTTAGTGATTTCTCCACCAACAGAACCGTTTGCACGAGAAGTTGCGTCAGCTCCTAATTGTACTCCAAATTCTTGAGCAATTTCGTACTTCATTTGATCAAGTGCTTGTTGTACTCCAGGTACTAATAATTGATTTGAGTTGTTGCTGTTGTTGTTTGCCATTGTCGTTTCATCTCCTCAAATATTATTTGTTTGAATGGTTGGGTTAGCTGGATTTGCACCAGCACACGAGAGTGAAACTCTGTGACCTTCTTGGTGTAACCCATCAATAAAAGCTGTGTTGCTGTGTTGTTTATTTTTATTGTGAGTAATTTTTAAGATTCTATACTTCTAAATTAAAAGGAAATTGCTTCCTTTAATATTATAGATACTTCCAATCCAACTCTCACATAGTCCCATTTCTTTTTAGAGATAATAAAGACTGAACTTATTTTTAAAAGGAAAGGAATTAGGTTGTATGTTTATTTGTCCCCTATGTAATGGATTTGATACAAAAAATGTGACATGTCCAACCTGCCACCATACATTGCATGATAGTGGAAAGGTAAGTGACTATTTCGATGATTATAGTGCCTATATGGATATAGATGGATTAAAAATGGAGAATGGAATTCCAGATGATTTAAAGCATCATATATGTTTACATTTATTCTCTTGCACATCTTGTGGCTATGACCAGATTGTGCAGGTTGATGAACAAACATAAAAAACCACCATGCGGCAGTCTACCTGTTAGGTTCTACCGCAAAGTGGTTGGGTTACTATATTAGATTATTTTTTTAATTGAAGAGCTTCTTCTTGTTGAGATGTTACTTTCGCATCTTCAGGGCGAATTCTCAATTCAGTTTCAACATCGAAGAAGTGCGCTTTATTAAGGTCAAATGCTAGGTCTAGGTTTTGGTTTGCTTTTACATCCGTGCGAGAGTCAACTCTTGCAACGAATTCTTGACCAGCTAGTTGAGAGTAAAGCATAGTTTCAGCACCTAATAATTCAGCCACTTCAATTTTAGCGGTGAATTTTGTACCTGGAGATGCCTCGATAAATACAGGCTCGTCATGGATATCCTCAGGACGAACTCCAAGAACCAATTCTTTTCCTACATAGCCTTGATCTCTTAGAATTTTTAATTTTCCTTCTGGAATTGAAAGCTTTGTATCTCCAACAATGAAGTTTTCTCCTTCTACTTTTCCGCTGAAGAAGTTCATTGCTGGTGATCCAATGAATCCACCTACGAAGATGTTTTCTGGTTTTTCATATACTTCTTTAGGAGAACCAACTTGTTGGATAACTCCATCTTTCATAACAACGATACGAGTAGCCATTGTCATCGCTTCTGTTTGGTCATGTGTTACGTAAATCGTAGTTGTTTGCAAGCGTTGGTGTAGCTTAGCGATTTCAGCACGCATTTGTACACGTAGTTTTGCATCAAGGTTAGATAATGGTTCATCCATTAAGAATACTTTTGCATCACGGACAATTGCACGACCTAATGCCACACGTTGACGTTGACCACCAGAAAGTGCTTTTGGCTTACGGTCTAGGTAAGCTTCTAATCCTAAGATTTTAGCTGCTTCTTGTACGCGTTGGTCAATTTCTGCTTTTGGAAATTTACGAAGCTTTAATCCGAATGCCATATTGTCATATACAGACATATGTGGATATAGAGCATAGTTTTGGAATACCATCGCAATGTCACGATCTTTTGGAGCTACATCGTTTACACGCTTATCATCAATATAGAAATCACCATCTGTAATTTCTTCAAGACCCGCAATCATTCTAAGAGTTGTAGATTTACCACAACCAGAAGGACCTACGAATACGATAAATTCTTTATCTTGGATATGAAGGTTGAAATCTCTTACTGCCGTTACATCTTTATCATATGTTTTATAAATGTGCTCAAGTTTTAATTCTGCCACTTAAAAAACCTCCTCAGAATGTCTTTTCTATCTAAACTTATTGTAAATGAAATGAAAGCCTTTCCAAATGGTTAATGTGCACAAAAAAAAGATGCCTAGTTTGGGCACCTTGTTTGAAGCAGGTTTTTATTCCTGTATTAAGCTTAGAAAGTAAACAATCCAGGCTGATTCAAACTGTTTGATATCAAGCCCTGTTTTCTCTGTGAATTTATCAATTCGATACAATAGACTGTTTCGGTGCATGAATAACTTTTTGGCCGTTAAAGAGGCATTCATATTATTTTCTATGTAGACTTGAATGGTTTGAAGTAATTCTTTGTCTTCTAAAATGGAACTATATTCTTCCTTTAATAACTGCAAAAAAGTACCCGGTAATTCTTGAATCATGAGGGATGGAGCGATTCTTTCAAATGTAAAATAAGATTGTCGAGGAAATTCTGTCTTTATTTTTTGAAACAGCCTATTTTCACGTCTAAATGTTTGTTGAATGTCCACGTTGTTTCCAATCACCCGTGGTTTACCCAGATAAAACTTCATTTTGGTATAGAGGTCGGCCTCGAGAATTTTACTGAATGCAAGTAAGTCATCGAATTGTATCGTAGAACTTGAATCTCTTTCGATAAGAACTAGTGAGGTCTCCGAAAGCCAGACAATGTGTATGGCTTGATTAAAAAATCCTAGACATGCTTCCTCAATATCGGTAGAAGAAATGTCCATTTGAGAAAGTTCAACAAAGGTTAAACGAACAGAATGGCACTCGCCGATTATGTCATTTGCTTGACCCGTTTGTAATAATTCAAGCCATGCATGCTGAAGGGGCGTGTGATTGTAATTGAGTCGACCTCCGGATTCCCATTTTTCAAAAAGAGTATTTAACAGATTAACGGTTTCTTGTGATAGGTCGTCATTTTTAAAACCCATGTAGAGCTCTTCTTGTGGGTCATAATACCACTTCAAATCAGATGAATGATTGGGTGGAAAAGATTGCAGCTGTGAAGAAGGGAACATTTCTTTTAATTTTTCAATCATGGTCCAAACCTCTTTTAAAATTTCTTGATTTCCTCATTATATCAAATCTAGCAAAAAAAAAGCACCCAGGGCTTGGATGCTTATTTTTTTGAATTCACTTTATGTGGGGGTTCCTCATCTGGAAACGGTGTAGCCTCACCAATATTCGTTGTATCAGCTCGATCATGGACACTTCCACCGCTTAAGCCTTCATTTATAATTCTGTCTTCATCTAATTCAACTTCACGTTTTCCTTCATATTGAAGGTCTCTTTTGAACTTTTCTCCGTGTACGATTTCTTTATCTGCCACGATACCCCTCCTACATGCGTCTTACTCTTATCATGTGATAAAGAGGGGGAGTTCATTCAAGAACCATCGTATACATGAAATAACATCAAGTCATGTATGGCTTTGGTTACTAGCTCTATGTCTGCTTCCTCTGGCTGGTTTTGATGCCATTCAATTTTCCCATCACGATGGTAAGTGGCTTCTACTTGTTTGCCCTTATAAAAGAAGCTAATGGACCAACCAAATAGCTTGGATGTATGAATAGATTTATATTGAAAATGTGAGATCATCCCTAGACACTCCCTTTCTTCTACCCTTATTTAAGCATACTTTGTATGACTTAGGTAGTGGGGCCTTGTTTGGAGAGTGTCAGGCATAATTTGCTTAAAAGCTCCATTCTCGTGGATTCAATTTCCTTTTCATCGAATGTCATAGGTTTTGCATTGACCTCAAAAATATAAGGAGTGTGCTCTTCATCTAACCCCATATCTATGGAAAATTCATAAAATAAACCACTATCTTTGTTTAATTCCTCACCAATATCTATGACGAGCTGTTCGATTGATTTAGCAGGGACTAAATGCTCCACCGCTGATAAAGGAATGATTCTTCCTCCCCTTGGGACATGAGTTGTGATTTCTTGGTGGAAGGACTGTCTCACTCCGATTCCGGTCACTTCATAAGTTGTTCCGTTGTACTGCCCTAATACCCGTAAGTCAAACCTTCTTCCTTTATATGTTTTAGGTTCAATGGCTTGTTGCAGGATGTATTGATTCTTCTCAAAAGTGGTGTGGAATCTTTCCCAAAACCTCTCAAAATTAGCGAATAGGATGGTGGTTGAAGTGGTCTCACAATAGATTTTTCCATCATGCTTCAGTCGAATCCTCATAACCCCAAAGCCTTTGGACTTTAGTTTTGGTTTTGCGTATATGCAAATATGGGTTTTTAGAAATTGGAGACAGGCTTCTTCGTTAGTTACCTCCAACGTTTCAGGTAAAAAGTTCTGAATGGAAGTACGTGCTGACAATAATTTATAGGTGGACCATTTATCAAGGAAATGGGAATTGAAAAAGGGGATGCCTTTTTGTTTCGCTGATTCTCTGAACTGGATGAAGCATTGTTCTTTTTCATTATGATAAAAGGGGACTCTATTATAAATGACATCCGGTATTGGAAATTCAGCAAATATCCAGGAATCCTCAGAAGGTATATAAAGATACCCTTTTAACCAGTCATTCTCTATACTTTGATGTGGAGTCATGATATAGGAAATGCCTCC
This sequence comes from Bacillus carboniphilus, assembly GCF_039522365.1. Lineage (GTDB taxonomy): Bacteria > Bacillota > Bacilli > Bacillales > JC228 > Bacillus_BF > Bacillus_BF carboniphilus. The sequence continues at coordinate 72,009 of NZ_BAAADJ010000019.1, forward strand.
GCAAGGTAAAAGGGCTTCTTGTAATTCAGCAAATAACTTTTTGTTTCCAACAATTTTTCCGGATCGCCCCCTCCAGGCTAGAACCCCAACCCAAACCGTTACGTTTTCAATACCTAATCGTTTTAACAGTTTGCCTTCTAGTACTTCTTTTTCATGGCTCATAAGAACAGCTCCTCTGGTGAGAGGATGGACTGTTTGGTCAGAAAAATGGCGTAGGAGAGTGTGAGTTGCCTTGTTAGCTTTTCGAAGCTTCTCATTTCTGGGTGGATGAAAATAGAGCGACCAGGTTTTGAATTGGCTTCAAACAACCAAACTCTACCGGAAGTGTCGACTCCAAAATCAAAGCCAATTTCAGCAATGATTCCTGACATGTACCTCTCAAGAACCTTACTTAATGTAATACTAGCTACCGTTATTTGATCATGAATCTTTGTTCTCATTGATTCGTCGGGGATAATCTCCTCTAGTGTTTTCACTTCACCACCATACTTAATATGAGTAGTGGGGCTTCCTAGACCGGCTACTTTAGCAGCAATGGCTGAAACTCTCCAGACACCATCTTCATCTTTGTTTGTATGCACACGAAAATCGACTGGGTTTTGATCATACTTCATAAGGTGAATCCCTTGCTGCACCATCATTTTACTAAGGGGCTTTCTATGAAATACCACTTTAATTAGTTTCTCCAATGTATCGAATTTTCGAAGGCGCTTATTTCCTGTCTCATCTTTGTAGCGACAGTAGTAGGCACCTTGTTCACGATGGTAGAGAACTTGATGGACATCGTTTCCTAGACTTCCATCCTGAGGCTTAATATACACATGCCCGTACTGGGATAACATTCTTTCTACTACGGAAAACGATGTAAAGGAATGAGATTCGGGAAGATATTCCACGGCATCTGAATCTTGCTCAATTCGCTCAAACACTTCCAACTTGTTAAAGAAGCCGGGATTAAACCAGGGAATTAGGTAATCTTCCTGAAGCTTTTTTTTCACCATTCGAAAGCTCTTTTCACCTTCCATTTTCCGATTCGGTAAGCGGTCATAAATCACATGGGGAAATGGAACGGTTAATTGTTCCCAACCGTTTTTTCCATAGGAAAAGCCTGTAATCGTCCCATCCTCCCAGTTGATATGTTCTTTGCCGAACAGAATAAAACACACTCCGTTCTTGGCTTGAAGTTTAATCAATCTTGAAAAAAAGGAGCTTCGATCACCAACTGGCTTTGTTTGTATGGACGTAAAACCAGATGTAATAATCCCAATAAGGGGACCGAAGTGAAGGGTATCTTCCTTCTGCAAGACATGGATTCTTCGGATTGTTGACGGGATGTTTAATTGATCGGCTAGAGCACGTGATATCATATAATGATGGTCGGATGACGTTTTTAGAGGTAAGCTTTTTACTTCGACCGTGGCTCCTCCAAATGAAACTTTTGACGGTCTTTTATGAACAGCCTGTTCTGGATATTTTAGTACTAATTCATCTCCATCTATGATTTTGAGTGAACATGGTTTCATTTTTTCACTCTCCCTGGCTTACTTATTTGATATAAATACCGAGTAAATCGGAGGGGGGCATTGACTAGTACTTCTTCCATTTCAGGGAATAAAGATAAAATCACACTTCTTCCTGGCTTCGAGTTTACATCCAATAACCAAACCGAAAAGTCTTGGGCAATACCAATGTCTAGACCAACCTCAAACAGAGGGAAGAAAGAGTCTTCTAGTATCTCAGGAAGCTGTTTCACTATAGACTGAATCTCTTGATGGATAAAATCCCTTTTTAATTTAGGTAGGTCCTTTAGCCATTCTTCATAGGATGTAACATTTGCCCCTCCACTTAAATTTGAAATAACACCTCCTGATATTCCAACACGGACCCCACGTCCTCTCTCAACCCAATTTCCACGCTCATCTTTTTGGAGGAAAATCCGAATATCAAAGGGCTGTGTAGCTTGATTTTTTAATGAAAGATAAGGCTGTATTAAAAAATCCTTTTTTTCAATAAGCTGTGAAAGCCAATTCGTCCAAGCCCCATCCAGCGAAAAGGTTTGGGTAATAATCTGGTTCTTTTTTTGCGTTTGAATGGTTACTTCTTTCGGGTGAAGAGTGATGATATAGATGCCATACCCATGAGCGCCATTGACAGGCTTTAAAACAATTGTTTTATAGCGAGATAGCACCTGAATGATATGCTTCACGTTCTTTGCTTTTTCTGTGTCTGGTAAGTAAGGAGACAGGCTGTCAAAGGTTGAGAGCTTTTCGTACAGCATCCATTTGTTTGGAAGTCCATACCCGAGAAATGTCAAATCGTCTCGACTTTTTAACCAGCGGATAATGGATTTGCTTTCAAATGATTTTCGGTCATCTCCATAATAGCAACGGTCGTACAAATACTTGGGAATAGAAAAGGTTTCGTTTACCCATTCTTGTAGATCTAAATCGTATCGTTCTCCCTCTATTAGGTCGGTATCTGGATGGATTTGCAGTGGACTAAAACGGTAACATTGAATACCATAATCAGCAGCTCGATAGGCTAATTGACTAAAAAACGGCTGAGTTTCAGGTTGTAACGAAAGTAATCCGAGTGATAACATACTTTCACCTCATATCAATAGTTTAGGGATTGTTCCTTTTATAAAAATCTAGACAGACTTTACATAGGGCTGATGCGGAAGGTCTGATTAAAATATCCTCTCGAATGGGAGCTGTTTTAGAAGGTTTTGAGTTTACTTCCAGCAACCAAATATGACCGGTAGTATCGATGGCTAAATCTAATCCGAGTTCAGCAAATTGCCCATCTGACTCCTCCACAATCGTTGTAGCAATTTCCTTTGAAATTAGGATCATGTCGGCATACATTTTTTTAAAATCAGTTGGGAACCAATTCTTTAATACATCAAGTGGAGTTGCAATTTGTCCTCCTTGTGCTTGGTTGGAAATGATTCGATTGGGTTCTCCAATCCTAGCAACCGATGAAGTGACATTCCATTTATGGTCGTAGTAATGTACGAGAAAACGGAAATCAACCAACCCGTCCTCGGCCTTGCACAGTGATAGTGCTTGTTGGACGATGTATGGTTGGTTTGCAGAGATTTTTTCCACGAAAGATAACAACAGATTCTCAGAAGGACACCAAATAGCCTCTTCCTTTTCTTTAGCAGCAGGATAAATCCAAAAACCTTGGTCTATAACTCTCTCAACAACAAATATTCCTCTCCCTTGACTCCCATTGATGGGCTTGGTATAGACCGTGGGATGAGTCGACAAAATGGGGAGGATATTTTCACTGGTTAATAAATTGGTTTCTGGTAGATGGTCACGAACCTTTTCATTCGCATATAACCACTCATGTGACTGCCACTTATTGATGAAATGATCATTAAAAAAACTAGCCGTCTCCCAGCCCTTTTTGTTTTTTTGAAAGGTAGGATGCGCTTCAAACTTTCTAGAGTGAATGCGGTTATATATCACATCTGGTATAGGGAGAGGAGAATGCTTTTGCCACCATCCATCTTGTAAAATAAAGCCTTCTTCTTGACCTTTTACTTGTATATAAGTAAATACACCTTTCTTTTCACCAGCTAAGGCAACTTCCTTACAGAATTGAAAAAAAGAAGATTCCAAATGGTGTGCTTTGTAATCTGTCCAAATCATAAAAACAGGTCCGAAACAAAATGTAGACCGATCATTTGTTATGGAAAGTTGGAGTTTTATGTTGTTTTTAGGTAATCTAAGACTGGATGCAATTTCCTGGCTTACAATTACAGTGCGAGTGTTGTTTGAATCTTGAACTTTGTCTATAAAGGCCACTTTTTCCTCAAGTCCAAGTTTCAGAGTATATTCATGGGGGATGAGTTGCTCTTGTTTTATAATAAAGTTTGGAACCAAAATCGTATTTTCTTGAAGCAAAGGATCAACTTGAATCGTACATACATACATAGCACTCATCCTTCTATGTGGGGTAAACTTAGTCCCTGCACAATATACGCATACGCCCATTTTTGTTTTATCCTATGAAAAACAAGGTGGAAGCGTGCTTTGTACTATAGATTGGAAGAATTTGAAATTGAAAGGTGATTAATGATGAATATTTGGGTAATGATCCTTTTCCTAGGTTCAATCGGTGCAGTAATTGGAGGTATCACCAATTTCTTAGCCATCAAAATGTTATTTAGACCGTATAACCCGATATACATAGGAAAATTTAAGCTTCCTTTTACTCCAGGTCTAATACCAAAGAGGCGTGATGAGCTAGCCCAGCAGTTAGGAAAACTAGTTGTTGAACATCTCATTACAAAAGAACGGTTGGAAAATCGCTTATTAACGGGTTCTTTTAAGGAAGAAATGACTGAACTTGTCCAACAGGAAGCCAAGAAGCTATTGGTCTCCGAAAAATCAATTCAACATGTGCTTGAGGGTTTAGGAATTCACGATATGGAAGAAAGGGCCGATCACTTTATAAATGAAAAGGTGGAAGCTGCCTATCTTAAAATCATGGAAAAGTACGGGGAAAGTACGATTGGACAAACGTTACCAGAAGAATTAAAAGGAGACATTCGGAATAAAATTCATGTCATAACTTCTTATATACTGGAGAAAGGAGAAGCGTATTTTTCCAGTGCGGAAGGAAAATGGCGCATTCAAAAAATGGCCGATGATTTCATGCAAAATCGTGGGATGTTAGGGAATATGCTTCAAATGTTTTTAGGAAATGTGAACCTTGTCGATAAAATTCAACCGGAAATCATAAAATTTATCCGCAACGAAGGGACACATGATTTACTATATTCTCTGTTCTGTAACGAATGGGACAAGCTGCAGGAACAGAAATTGGAAGAAATTGAAGGGAAGTTTGACCGTGAGCAAATTGTAACCCTTTTTCAAAATGTTGTGAGAAATGCGGTCCCTGTTCATTCCCTACTACAGAAGTCAGTGAAGGAGACAATCGACCCGTTTTCAAACTCGATTATTCATACCTTTATTCCAAAGCTTGTAGATATTGGTGGGAAAGGGATTGTGACGAACCTAGACCAACTATTGGCTAAGTTACAAATTGACCAGCTTGTACAAGAACAAGTAAAGTCTTTTTCATTAGAAAGAGTGGAGGAAATGGTACTGTCGATTACTCGGTCTGAACTAAAAATGATTACTTATCTAGGAGCTTTACTCGGTGGAGTGATTGGCGTCATTCAGTCTGTCATCCTTCAAGTGATTGCCTAGATTCGATTCACTCCTCGAAATCCTTTACATAGTCTGTTATAGTGGAGTGAGACTCGAGAAGGAGGATGAAAACATGTCCGTAAATTTATATGATGTGGCATACGACCTAGAAAAAGCGGTGCGTCAAAGTGAGGAATTTACTCAGTTGCAACAAGCCTATAAGGAAGTAAACCAAGACCCTGAAGCGGGGCGAATCTTTCAAAACTTCCGAGACATTCAAATGCAATTGCAACAAAAACAAATGACCGGCCAAGAAATTACAGAGGAAGAGGTTCAGCATGCCCAAAAAGCAGCAGCCCTTGCTCAACAAAATGCAAAGATCGGTAAACTTCTAGAAGTAGAACAACGTATGAGCTCTGTTATCGCAGAACTAAATAAAATCATCATGAAGCCCCTAGAAGAACTCTACGGCGGCCTTGGTATGTAATAAACATCCCTCTTCCAGCACAAGTTGGCAGGGGGATTTTTTATTGGGCGTTTGGCGGTGGAATACGCTTGGATTTCGGGGAATACGCTCGGAATGCAACACCATATATCGCGCCCAAATAGAACCATGACCTCGTCCCACCCACCACAACAACATATCAGGCACATGGCCCTACATAAAATCAAAGCTTGTTTAGTTCTAAGTCCCCGCATTCGGACATATTTCTTTTATAAGATACTTACACCTTAGAATGGGGGAATTGGTTTGATACATCGCATGGTAGCTTTATCCATAAGTGGGACCGTCCTCGACAGCCATGGCCGAGTTAATAAATCAGTTAAGGAATCACTGCAATATGTTCAAAATAAAGGAATTGAAGTGGCATTTGTAACTTCACTTCCCTACACATACGTAAAAAAGATTACAAAGGCTCTAAAAACAAAAGCGAAAATTATTTCACATTATGGGACCTATATCTCTTCAGGAGATGCGAAACCAATCTATGTTCGAAGAATTCAAGAAGATATAACTGTGGATATTCTAACCTTATTAGAATCCTTCCCATGTCATATAAAAGTAGTGAACGAACATACGTCCATTAGCAGTCAAATTGAAAATCAAAAACAATTAAAATCGAGAGCCATTTTCTCTCCTGGGGATCGAACTCCTTATCAGGTAAGGTTTGTTGAAAATCTAATTGAAGCTGTGCAACATGAGGAAACGGCACCGCTACACATTGATGTCCAATTCAATGACCATGATGATCTTTTAGATGCCCAAAAAGCATTAAAGGGAATGTTTGATGAGATTGATTTTGAAATCGAGCCACACAACCAGCTCGTTATTCTGCCTGAAGGCGTCTCTACCTTAAAATCCTTTCACTATTTGGCCGATTATCTCGGGGTCAAAATGAGTGAAACCGTGGGCATTGGTTACAGCATGGATGATGTGGAGTGGCTGGAGACGTGCGGACTTATCGTGGCTATGGGTGACTCACCTAAACAGCTTCGTGAAAGAGCAGACTGGATTACACGGTCTGTTGAGGAAAATGGTGTTGCATACATGGTAATGGAGCATTTCCGAAAGCAGCAGCCAATTGAATTTTTAAAGAAGATGAATATTATTGATTAGAGAGCGGGGGCTGGTGCCTCCGTTTTTGTTTTGTTTGAAGAATAAGAGAAAGTTTATGTCCTAGTTTTGGAGTAGAAAAAGAAAAAGGAGAACGAAAATCCGGTTTATGTTCTAGTTTTTAAAGTAGAGGAAAGAAAAGTAGAACATAAGTAAGTTTTATGTCCTAGTTTTGGAGTAGAAAAAGAAAAAAGAGAACGAAAATCCGGTTTATGTTCTAGTTTTAAACTCGAGGAAAGAAAAGTAGAACATAAGTAAGATTTATGTCCTAGTTTTGGAGTAGAAAAAGAAAAAAGAGAACGAAAATCCGGTTTATGTTCTAGTTTTTAAAGCCGAGGAAATAAAAGTAGAACATAAATCTGTTTTATGTCCTAGTTTGAAGCTCACAAGGATAAAAAGGTGAACAAAAGTCCCTTTTAAATCTAGGAAAGAGACTTAATTGAGTGAGCAAGCTCTAATTTCTTAAGTATCCCTCAAAAACGGCACTTCATAAATCACTCCCCCCCTACACAATTTTCCCATCCACCCAAACCATTGACCCTACCTTCCTTCATTCTGTAAACTAGAGGCAGTGTGTAAAAAAAGGACTGATAAATATGAAAATGAACCTTTATGGTATAAATGATGAACGGCTAGTTAGACCCCTACAGTTGATTGCTGATTTATTTTATGAAGAATGTGAAGTGCAGTGGGCGGACGAGACCACGGAGGAGATGGACTTTTCGATTACGGTTGATATCCAAAGAGAAAAAACTGGATTCCAAGTGGATGTCATTTTGAAAAATCACAAGTCTGGCACCAAGCAAACAGAAAGCTCTGCCCGTGATTGGCCTAGCCAAGACCTGTCTGACAAAGACGCTTTTAAACTAATAAAAAGAGAAATATCAAGATGCTTCTTAAAAACATTACAAACTGAAACAGGCATCGTTCAAAAATGGGGATTCCTCACAGGAATTCGCCCGACAAAATTGCTTCATAAAGAAATGCAAAACGGCACGCCGATTCAACAGGCCCACCAAAAACTAAAAGAAGAATATATGATTCAGGATGAAAAAATTGATCTCATGCAGCAAATTGTAGAAAGACAGCTTGCGATGATTCCTGACCTTTATAGCCTCAAAAACGAGGTTAGCATATATATCGGGATTCCATTCTGCCCTACAAAATGCGCTTATTGTACGTTCCCAGCTTATGCCATTAACGGAAAACAAGGGAAGGTTGATTCCTTCTTGGGAGGACTGCATTTTGAAATCAGAAAAATTGGTGCGTGGTTAAAAGAAAAAGGAATCAATATCACGACGATTTATTACGGTGGAGGGACTCCGACAAGTATTACAGCTGAAGAGATGGATCTCTTATATGAGGAAATGTACACCTCGTTCCCTGATGTCAAAAACGTTAGAGAAATTACGGTGGAAGCGGGAAGACCAGATACTATCACGCCTGCTAAACTAGAGGTACTGAATAAATGGAACATTGACCGAATCAGTATTAACCCTCAGTCGTACACGCAAGAAACGCTAAAGGCTATTGGGCGACATCATACGGTTGAAGAGACAATTGAAAAGTTTTGGATAGCAAGAGAGCACGGTATGAAAAATATTAACATGGACTTAATTATTGGATTACCAGGGGAAGGGACGGCTGAGTTAGCTCATTCGTTAGAAGAGACAGAAAAGCTCATGCCAGAATCTTTAACTGTTCACACTCTCTCATTCAAAAGAGCTTCCGAGATGACAAGGCATAAGAGTCGCTATAAAGTGGCAGATCGTCCGGAAGTAGAACGGATGATGGACATGGCGAGTGAGTGGACGAAAGAACATGGATATGTTCCTTACTATCTCTATCGTCAAAAAAATATCCTCGGGAACCTCGAGAATGTAGGATATGCGTTTCCAGGACAAGAAAGTCTATACAACATCATGATTATGGAAGAAATGCAAACCATTATAGGGTTGGGATGTGGAGCGTCCTCTAAGTTTGTACATCCGGAAACAGGGAAGATAACGCGTTTTGCTAATCCTAAAGATCCAAAATCGTATAATGAAGGCTTTGAACATTATACGGATGAAAAGATAAAGATCTTGGAAGAACTATTTTCAAGCGTTCCAGCCAAAAAATAAATACAAAAAAGGCGCCAAGCATTAAGAGGGCGCCTTTTCAATTTAAGTATGAAACAACAACAATTTCCCTTCAGGTGAAGTACAACGGTGTGTCTTTTCGAGTAGGTTTTGACTCGTTAGCATTTCTGTTCCTTTTTCTTTTGCTTCTGTATCATTGGCAGCTTCGAAAGCTTCGTCTAAAATTTTCTCACCATTTTTTTCAAAGACTGTTAGTTTATAAGTTTTCATAGCATCACCTTTATCCCCTTTGATTTTCTTCATTATGTAATAATTCTGTGAAAATATCAATCCATCCATTGTGTTTATGGATATTTATGGGTATAGTAAAATTTGGTTTTATGGGAACCTAAAGTTGTGAAGTTCGTATATAAACAGAGAGAAAAGGGGGCAAAACAACGATGAGTTTAAAGATTAGTAATGTTACGAAACGATTTGGTAGTTTTACAGCAGTCAATGATATATCACTTGAAATCCCCGAGAGAGAAATATTCGGATTCCTAGGTGCCAATGGGGCAGGGAAAACAACCACGTTTCGGATGGTTCTCGGATTATTGGATCCAACAGATGGACAAATTACATGGAATAAACAAAAGGTTAGCTACGATATTACAAATGAAATCGGCTATCTTCCTGAAGAAAGAGGCCTTTATCCTAAACTGAAAATTAACGACCAACTTGTTTATTTGGCAAAACTAAAAGGCATGAATAAGACTGAGGCCACATCAGAGCTGAAAAAATGGTTGGATCGTTTCAAAGTACCTGAGTATTTTAATAAGAAGGTTGAGGATTTATCTAAAGGGAATCAGCAAAAGATTCAATTTATCTCAGCTGTTCTACATAAACCAAAGCTTTTAATCTTAGATGAACCGTTCAGTGGATTAGATCCTGTCAATGTAGAGCTTTTAAAGGAAGCGGTGGTTGAGTTAAAGAACCAAGGAACAACCATCGTTTTTTCAAGCCATAGAATGGAGCACGTAGAGGAATTGTGTGAAAACCTGTGTATTATGCACCATGGAAAACCAGTTGTGCACGGTGGACTGAAAGAAATCAAACGTGCATTTGGTAAAAAGAATGTTTCCGTAGTAGCAGACTTTGATCCAGGGTTCCTAAAAGACGTGCCAGGGGTTCTAAAAACTAAACAAACTGCAGCAGAATCTGTTTTCCAAATTGAAAGTGAAGAAGTTGCTCAAAAGATGTACAACGAACTGGCGGGCAAAGGGTTTGTAAGAAAATTTGAATTAGAAGAACCATCTTTAAATGATATTTTTATAGAGAAAGTAGGTTCATCTTATGAATAAATTCTGGATTGTATTTTGGCAAACATACTCATCGAAAATCAAAGCTAAATCATTTTTGATTGTTACCTTAATTGCAGTGGGTGCCATTTTACTGATGACTAACATCAATAATATTATGGATTCTATTGGTTCTGATTCGGACTCGGCTAGTAAGATTGCAGTTGTTGATGAAACGAATGAGGTATTTGAGTCACTTCAGACACAACTGACCATGATGGAAGAAGACATTAGCCTCGTAAAAGTTGAGAGCGATGAAGACCTGAAAGCTCAAACATTAGAGGGGGAGTATGAGGCATACGTAACCATTACGCTTGATGAAAATCAGCTTCCTCAAGGTACCTATTATGCCCCAACTATTGTGGAAGCGATGACTGCAGGTATGATTGAAGGGGCCCTCCAACAGATTAAGGGACAAATGGCTGCCACGCAGTTAAACCTATCAGCTATGGAGCTTGCTTCATTAAATAGCCCGGTCCAATTTGAAAAAGTAGCGTTAGAAGAAAACGCTAAGTCTGAAGAAGAGTTAAATAGTGCACGCGGGATAGTGTATGTACTTCTTTTTGTCATTTATTTCTCCGTGATCTTGTATTCTTCAATGATTGGCTCAGAAGTAGCAACGGAAAAATCTTCAAGGGTCATGGAATTGTTAATCTCAAGTGTGTCCCCTGTTCAACAGATGTTTGCGAAGATTTTAGGAGTAGCTTTACTAAGTATCACTCAGTTAGGAATTATCCTAGGTGTTGGTTATTATTCTGTTAAACAAAATCTTCAATCGCTAGATTCCGGATTCTTTGAATTCTTTGGTTTCTCGAACATGCCAACATCAACGATTGTTTATGCGATTGTGTTCTGTTTACTAGGATACTTTTTATATGCGACCCTGTCTGCGTTTCTTGGATCCATCGTAAGTAGAATTGAAGATTTACAACAAACGTTAATGCCAGTCCAATTCTTAGTTATGATTGGCTTCTTTATCGCCATGTACGGTTTAGGTAACCCAGATACACCAATCGTTACGGTTGCATCCTATATCCCATTCTTTACACCTATTTTGATGTTTATGAGAGTGAGTATGCTTGAAATTTCAGTTGTTGAGATCATGGCAAGTATGGCAATTATGATTGCTACAATTGGAATATTGGCTTGGTTCGGTGCGAAAGTGTATCGTGGTGGAGTACTGATGTACGGCGCGAAAAATTCGTTAAAAGAAATTCGAAAAGCACTGCAGATTTCGAGGAATAACTAGAGATGTGGAAAGCTCCCTTTTAGCGAGGGAGCTTTTTTTGGTGTAGGTATGGGTGCAGAGGGGGTTAGTTCTGAAAAAAAGGTGGCGAGTTCTGAAAAAAAGGTGGCGAGTTCTGAAAAAAAGGGGCTGAGTTTTGAAAAAGAGATGTCGAGTTGTTCTTTTTTTTCTCCACACCAAAACTAGGACGTAAAACTTACTTATGTTCTACTTTTCTTTCCTCGGCCTTAAAACTAGAACATAAACCGGATTTTCGTTCTCTTTTTTCTTCCTCGACTCCAAAACTAGGACATAAAACATACTTATGTTCTACTTTTCTTTCCTCAGATTTAAAACTAGAACATAAACCGGATTTTCGTTCTCTTTTTTCTTCCTCGACTCCAAAACTAGAACATAAAACTAACTTATGTTCTACTTTTCTTTCCTCAGATTTAAAACTAGAACATAAACCGGATTTTTCTGAAAAAGAGGGGGCGAGTTCTGAAAAAGGGGTGCTGAGTTCTGAAAAAGAAGTGCTGAGTTCTGAAAAAGAGGTGCTGAGTTCTGAAAAAGGGGTGCCGAGTTCTGAAAAAGAGGAGCTGAGTTCTGAAAAAGGGATGCCTAGTTCTGAAAAAGAAGTGGCGAGTTCTGAAAAAAGAGGCTGAGCCTTGAATTTAGAAGTAGACCTGATGAGAGCAATGTTATAAACTATTTTATCGAACGTGCATTCGTATTTAATGTTTGGTAGAATAAGCTAAAAGGAAGTTTGACAGAGGAAGTGTCGTATGAAAGAGGTATCGTTTATCCACACAGCGGATCTTCATTTAGATAGTCCATTTGTAGGCTTGAAAAATCTTCCTTCTGCCCTTTATGAGCGGATGAAGGAAAGTACATTTTCTGCCTTTCGCAACCTAGTCCAATATGCCATTGAAAAAAGAGTTGATTTCATTTTAATCTCGGGTGACCTGTATGATGGTGAGGACAGAAGTATCCGAGCACAGCTTCGTTTTAAAAGAGAGATGGAAAAGCTTCATAATGCCAATATTCGTGTCTTTGTTATTCATGGAAATCATGATTTCTTAAATGGTTCTTGGACCCAGATCAAAATGCCAGATAATGTTCATATCTTTAAACCTGAGCCGGAAGCAGTTGAATTCAATCTCGAAAATGGAACCCATGTTTCGGTCGCAGGCTTTAGTTATGCTAAAAGGCATGAGATGGATCATAAACTAAGTCAATTTCCTACTATAAAAGCTGACTTAAAAATTGGGATGCTACATGGACATGATGGAACGGCAACAGACCATTTGGCTTACGCACCTTTTCGGATAAGTGATTTGCTTACACTCTCTTATGATTACTGGGCATTAGGGCATATCCATACAAGAAAAGTGCTGCATGAGGAACCTTATATCATTTATCCGGGAAACATTCAGGGCAGACATGTGAATGAGCGAGGAGAAAAAGGTTTTTACCATGTGACGTGGACACCAACAAACCAGGAAGCTCATTTTGTTAGCTGCCAGGATATTGAGTGGAGAAAAGAAACTCTTATTGTCTCTGAAACTAATGAGCCAGACGAGCTAGTACAGTCCTGGCATCAAATACTTAATCAAATAGAACAGGAAACAGACAGAGCATTTGTACGGCTAGAGTTAGAGTATAAGGGGGAACCTTTTGCAAGCACAAAACAATTTATTGAATCGGGCCACTTTTTGGAAGTCTTACAGGAAGAAGACATACTAGACGAAGAAAGCTTTGTTTGGGTAAATGAGGTCCGTGTCAATGAAGTACCAAGTGAGAAGGGGCTCACGGACCATCCGTTTTTAACGTGTTTAAAAGAGGTCATGGAACAAGAGCATTTGCCAAATGAATTAGACACGCTGTTACATCATAAAAAGGCATCACGTTTCTTACAAGAGATTCCTCAGCTCGAACTAGAGGAAATAAAAAAGGAAGCTATGAAAGTATTACTTCAATCCCTACATAGCTAAAGGAAGGTAATCTATGTTTATTAAAGAGCTGAAAATATATAAGTATGGAAAATGGACGAACACACACTTTCCTGAGATGCCTTCCTTTACTCATTTTCAAGGAGGGAATGAAGCAGGCAAGTCTACTCTGACCTCCTTTATCTTAAGTGTATTATTCGGTTTTCCTACCAAAAGAGACGACCGGTTTAGACCAGTTTCCCCATCTTCAAATGGAGTAGGTGGCATGCTTTTAGTTCAATGCCCTCAGAACGGGAATGTTCAAATTGAAAGAGTGTTTGGGAATAGGGCAGAAGTAGTCGTTACGTTAGAGGATGGCACGATTAAAGGAGAAGAGTGGCTGAAGGATTGGTTAGGTGGAGTAGATCGGTCATTATATGAGCAAATATACTTTTTTAATCTAGACGGCTTACAACATGTACATAAGATTCAACCAGAGGACATTACTCGATTTTTACTTTCTGCTAGTACACTCGGTTCAGAAAAGCTATTCCAGGTAGAAAATGAACTGTCCAAACAATTAGACACTCTTTTTAAACCACAAGGAAAAAATCCGGAACTGAATCAACAGCTAGCAAGGTTATTGGAGTTAGAAGCCAAGCTAAGGGAAAAGAAAAAGGGAATTGATCAGTACGATCAATTACTAGAGCGACAACATGAATGTCTTGAACAAGAAAACAAACTAACAACTGAAATGAACAATTTACAGCCTAAAATGGAAAGGGAGAAGGCATTTATTTCATCTCTTCCTCTCCTAATAAAAGAAACACAATTACAAGAAAAAATAGCGGAATATGAAGATTTGTCCTTTCCTGAAAAGGGTTTAGAACGTTGGAAGGAGTGGAGTCATGCCTTAAAGCCACTTTCGGCTCAGGAGATTTCACTGAAAGAAAAGCTTGAGAGCAACCGCTTAAAGCTATCTAAATTAAGTGATCCTATACTGCTTCCTGATAGAAGTAAAATAGAAGTTTTAATCGAACAAGCACCATTATTCAACCGGGATACAGAAACTGCTTCCGAACTGGAAACGAAACTACACCAAGTAGAAGGAAGGATTCAAGAGTACAGAGAACAGTTAAATATTGAAGATTTATCCACTTTCACTTGGAAAAGCTCGGATCTTAAAGAGGCTGAAATTTTATATGAAAAATACACACAGACTGAGAAACTACTATATGAGAAAAGAAATCAGGTAAAAGAGGAACAGCAGAAAGTTACTCATTCACTAGAGAAAGAAGCCCTTCTGAAGCGGGAGATTCTGAGCCCTCAAGAGTATGAAAGAGAAGAAGGTATGGTGATTGAATGGGAAACGAAAAAGTCCATTGAGAAGGAACGAGGAGCCATTGAAGAAGAAATGGCTCTCCTTGAACAAGAAAACCAACAACAAAAGAATGCCAACGCAAAAAAGAACAGAATAGAAAGGATCCTGTTTGGAGTTGTTGCTGGACTTTGCTTATTAGGAACTAGCCTATCGATCATAGAAAGTCAGTGGTCACTTGCTGGTTTAAGTGCCTTATTATTTTTATTTGTTGGATTTGGCTGGCAATATATAAAGCGCAACCAGGCCGCTTATAATCATACAGAAAGCAGGCGTTCTTTTTTAGAAAAGCAACTTCAGAAGTTAAAAGAGAAGGAACTGGATTTCACTTGTACGGAAGACATGTTTTTTACAGCCAAAGGAAAAGTAAAGCAGCACGAACAAGCTTCAGAGAATATTAGGGATCTCCAAAATAAACTAAAAGAGCAAACCTGGTATGCTGAAGAGATAAAGAGTGAACAGAGGAAATTAGAAGACCAACTAGACGCACTTGAAAACCAGTTAGCCAATCTTTACACGGATAGAACGGGTCAAAGTCCACTTAATCTTAGCCGGTTTTCTGTAGAACTTCCCATTATTCAAGGGATTTACCATTATGTATCCGAAAAAACGAAGCTTCAAACGGAGAGGGATCAGCTCATCCAACGAATAGAGCCATTTCAAAATGAACTGCAAGTGTGGGCTGATAAACTTGGAATATCCGGAACTTACCAAAGTATTTTAGCAACGATAAAGGCAGCTCTAGAGAAGGAGAAAGATGTAGAGCGAAGGAAAAAACACCAACAGGATATTCTGGACGATTTGCAATTCCAATTCCAGAAGGTTCAGCAAGAAAAGAATTTGATTCACGAAGAATTAAAAGCGCTGATGAAAAAAGCCTCCGTACCAGATGAGGAAGCATTCTTTGAAAAGGCCTATAAAGCTTCGGAGAGAGAGAAAGTATCGAAGCAATTAGAAGCTGTTCAAGAACAATTAGCCTTAACCCCTTTTACAAGGGAGGAAAGGCAAAGCTGGAAAAAAGATCAATTTGCTAATCCTTCAGAGAAGCTAGAACTTCTTGAAGAAAGGGAAAAGGAAATCCAAGCTGAGCTAGAAAAAGTACGGAAAGAAGCTATTTCTTTAGCTTATCAAATTGAGCAAATTGAAGATGGCGGTTCCTATATCGACTTACTCCACCAATACCATCAAGAAAAGGCTTCATTTCAGGAAGGTGCAAAAAAGTGGGCTGTCTATTCTCTGGCAAGGAGCTGGCTTCAAGAAGGAATGGTACAGTTTAAAGAAGGGACATTTCCGAAGGTATTGGATCATTCAGAAAAGCATTTTAAAGTACTAACAGACTTCAATTACGAAAGGGTCCAGTTTTCTTCTGATAATCAGGAGCTTCTTGTCCAGCATACATCGGGTAGTTGGTTCCCAGCCCATGCTTTAAGTCAAGGCACGAAAGAGCAATTATATGTGGCCCTACGCTTTGGTTTAATTGAGGCTCTTTACCCGGGCTTGGCATTACCTATCATTATTGACGATAGCTTTGTTAACTTTGATTCAGTGCGTGTTTCAAAGGTCATTGAAACTTTGAGGGATTTGAGTAAAACTCATCAAATTATTTTTCTGTCTTGCCACCCACAATTGGCAGAGCACTTTACTGAGGAAGAAATCATTCATTTAGAAAGAATACAGAACACGTCAGCAGTAGGCTAGACTGTATGGTAGCAAAGAGGCGAGAATGACATTCTTGCCTCTTCCAGATGAAGGAAGATTCTGCAACTGGATGAAGTCATGTCTGTTTCATAGTAGAATGAGAGAAAAGAAGACTTATACAAGTGGAGGGGAGAACCATGTCAAAAGGAATTACTTTTGCAGATGTTGGTGAGCAAGTCGAACAATATTTACTTATTAAAAACGTTACAAAAGGCACCACGAATACGGGAAAGCCTTTCTTAACCTTGATTTTACAGGATAAGAGTGGAGAGATTGAAGCGAAGCTATGGGATGCTTCGGAAGAGGATGAAGCCTCATTTTTACAACAGACGATTGTTAAAATTTTGGGAGATATTCATAGTTACAGAGGAAAGAACCAGCTCAAAATACGTAAAATTCGTACAACCACTGACCAAGACCATGTGTCTATTGCAGATTTTTTAGAAACAGCTCCTCTACAACAGGATGAAATGATATCGAAAATTACCCAATATATTTTTGAAATGAAGAATCCAAACATCCAGCGAATTACAAGACACCTGTTAAAGAAACATCAACAAAGCTTTCTAGAGTTCCCAGCAGCAACGAAGAATCACCATGAATTCGTCTCAGGGTTGGCCTTTCACGTCGTGTCCATGCTTGACCTTGCAAAGAGCTTATCAGCTTTATATCCATCGTTAGATACAGATTTACTTTACGCTGGAATCATTCTCCACGATTTAGGTAAAACAACAGAGCTTTCAGGAGCCATCTCTCCATCTTATACAACAACCGGACAGCTTCTAGGTCATATTACGATCATGGTGAATGAAATTGGACAAGCTGCGGAGGAGTTAGGAATTGAAGGAGAGGAAGTAACCGTATTACAGCACATGGTGTTATCTCATCACGGAAAAGCAGAGTGGGGGAGTCCGAAACCACCTATGATCCGTGAGGCAGAGCTTCTTCACTATATTGATAATATTGATGCCAAAATGAATATGCTAGACCGAGCGTTAGAAAGAACCAAGCCAGGAGAATTCACAGAACGAATCTTCCCATTGGAGAACCGCTCGTTTTATAAGCCGGCTTTTATTAAATAAAATGTAACCAAGTACAGATCCTCTCGAAATGACTTTTTTGAGGGGGTTTTTATTTTGGCTGTTATCGCATACATTGTTGTTTTTAGACGATAGTTGATTCTATTAACAAAGGAAGTTGATTTCCGTTGCAGGTGCTTGCTTTCCGCGGGCGGTCCGGGAGCCTCCTCGTCGCTTACGCTCCTGCGGGGTCTCCCTTGTCCCTTCCTCCCGCAGGAGTCAAGCACCTTCCACTCCAATCAACTGCGGTTAAGCCATATGTGCAAAATAACCAAAATTTATACGAAAATAGCCTTTTGTAAATAGGGATGTGAAAATAAGGAACAAAACTTTTGGTAAGTTATTTTTCCTGGCGGGGATATACATCATAAAAACTAGGTAATGGTATATTACACGCTTCCTTCGCATACTGTGTAATATAAGCATTTGGACAACCAGTGAAGGAGTGAATAACTTGGAGGTCCCTTTTTGGATTATCTTAGTTGTAATCGGTATTATTGCCAGTGGCTTCATGACAGTCAAAGCAAGTAGGGAAGAGAGAAAAGAAGAATTAGAGTATATTGAAAAAGAAGGGGAAGTTTTCCTCGAACGCATGGCAAAAGAAAAAGAAAAGAAGCGTCAATACTCTTCATAAAAAAGAGCCCATCCGTAGATGGGCTCTTGTCTTTGTGCGCCCAGCATGGGTGCAATCTATAGGGTGCAAGTCCCGAACTGTGAAGGCAGAAGTAGCAGTAGCTTAACGCAAGGGTGTCCGTGGTGACGCGGAAT
>NZ_BAAADJ010000020.1 GCF_039522365.1 Bacillus carboniphilus
TGTTCATCAAAAAAGATTTGTCTAAGAATATTCCTCTCCATAAATTGAAAATACCACAGCCCAAAAGACTGCGGTAGACCCAAAATTTATACTTTCTTATCTTTGAAAAAAGAGACCAAATAATTGGTCTCCTCAATACATTATTCACCCAGCCCTAACCACAGTTCCATCACAGACTCCAGCTCATGATTCAACTCGAGCTTTCTACCATATAGCTTATTAAGTTGCTCATACTCCATGTTCTCGACCAACATGGCTGCTTCGATTTGTTTTATTTCTTTTTCTAACGTTTCGATCGTTTTTAGAACTTGTGTCTCAGGAACTTCTTTTTTTACCTGGCCAGACTTTATTATTGGTTTCTTCTCTTTTTCTGCTTTTTTAGCCGGCTCTTGGAATAAATCCACCCGCCGTTTCTCTTTCTCTCGCTTATAATCATCATAATTCCCAGGATAGCTCTTCAAAGACTGCTCCTCTAAAGCAATGACCCGCTCCCCAATTTTATTGATAAAATAGCGATCATGCGAAATGAAGAAAATGGTCCCTTTAAAATCTTCAAGTGCTACTTCGAGGGTTTCAATTGAATCAATATCTAAATGATTAGTTGGCTCATCCAGTATTAACAAGTTGATATCTTGAAATAGCAACATAGCAAGCTTCAACCTAATTCTTTCTCCACCAGACAAGTGTTTTACCTTTTTAAATACGTTCTTTTTATAGAACATAAATTTCGATAGGTACTCTCTTGCCTTCCCCTCCACTATCGAAATATCTTCGCGGAAACACTCTAGTACGGTGTGCTCTTCATTAGCAAACGTAATGACCTGTGGCAAATAGGCTGCCATCACATTCGCACCTAATTCAACTACCCCACGATCTGGCCGTTCTTCCCCTAATAGCATCTTTAAGAAAGTGGTTTTCCCACTACCATTAGCACCAATCAACCCCGCTCTTTCACCATAATGGACCATTAGTTCAGCGTTTTCAAAAATCACTTTATCGCCATAACTCTTTGAAAGCTCCCTCGCTTTAATCGTTTCATTCCCAGACCTTTGCGTCTCTTTAAATTCAAGCCTCATATTTCGTCTCTCAAAAATCGGCTTATCTATTCGATCCATTTTATCTAGTTTCTTTTGAATACTAGCTGCTCTCCTGAAAAACTTGTTATTATCCGCTCTCATCGCCCAATCTCTTAGACTCATGACCTGCTTTTCAAATGTTTTAATTTGTTTCTGCTGCTCTCTAAAGTGTTCATATTGGATTCGCATGTTTTCTTCTTTTTGACTAACAAAAGAAGAGTAATTTCCCTTATAAGATATAGATTCCATATCCTCGATTTCTACAATTTTAGAAACGACATGATCTAGAAAATAACGATCATGGGAGACAATAATGACAATCCCTTTGTAGCTCTTAAGGTAGCCCTCTAGCCATTCGATAGCATCCATATCCAGGTGGTTAGTCGGCTCATCAAGCAACAGAATGTCTGGATTATGAATTAAAAGCTTCCCAAGTACAACGGTTGTTTTTTCTCCTCCACTTAATAAATCAAAATCCTGATTTAAAAAATTTTCGCTGAAATTCAATCCTGTACAAACCTTGCTCAGCTTTTCTTCGCGTTCATATCCGCCTTTTACCTCAAAAACCTGCATCAAGTCACTATATTTCTTCAGTGCTTTTTCCAAGGCTTCATCTTGAAAACTCTTCATTTCTTCTTCTAGTTCACGCATCTGCATTTCAATGTTGTCGATTTCTTCAAAGGCCAGATTTAAGACACCCATTACGGTTAGACCTTCTGGATACACGGGCGATTGCTCAAGATACGCCTTCGTTGCATCTTTTGGTATAAAATGAATAAGCCCTTCATCATAGCCATAGCTTGATGTTTGAGGATAACCTGGATAGTAGTCCATGGGTAATATCCCTGCTATGATTTTTAGTACGGTACTTTTCCCACTTCCATTGGCCCCTACAATTCCGATTTTGTCTCCTTCATACGCTTCAAAGGAAACATTATTAACCACAAGTGTGGCATCCATATATTTTTTAATTCCGTTTACTTTTAGTTCTAACATCTTGATTCCTTCTTTCATCCATATTGAATTACGTCTTTATGGATGGGTAAAGAAGATTTTCCGATACTATTTTGTTGTCAAATTAAAAAAGACTATAAGAAGATTGTTCTTCTTACAGCCTTTATCATCCGTAAATATAATTATAATATACAGATTGTGAGGCACCCTAAAAAAAGTGCAACAAGGCGCAAATGTCTTACGCAACCTGTTATCGAAATGGACAATCTACAGAAACAGGAATGTCCCATTATTATATATAGAGGATAGTAAAGTAAGAAACCTTCTATTGCCACAATTCCATAAAGAGCATAACAAATAAACCTATAATTTTTAGGCTATTGGTACTCGTTACAAAATTTCTATTAATTTATTCAAAATAAATTAAAATGGGCAATTCGTTGGTTCCATAAACTTACTTTCCCCCTTCCAAATTTCCTTTATTATCTCACCTCTGCATAATTTTGTAAATAACACATTGAAAAAACAGGAACTTTTCGGCCCCTGTTTTCATTTTCTTTTTTAAAATGTATGTGCTAAATCCTTTGCTCTCGCAATTGCGTTTTCTTTAATCTCTTGAGCCTTGTCTGGCATTGCAGCATGTCCTTCCACAAACAACCCTTCAAATGAAGGAACTCCGTAAAATTGCATCATGATGTTTAAGTACCGATGTCCCATTTCCATTTGTGCGGCTGGACCTTCTGAATAAAATCCACCACGAGCCTGGATATGTAACGCCTTTTTATCCGTTAATAACCCAACTGGTCCATGTTCTGTGTACTTAAATGTTTTACCTGCAACAGATACTGCATCGATATATGCCTTTAAAACAGGAGGGAAAGAAAAATTCCATAAAGGGGTAACAAACACATATTTATCCACAGAAATAAATTGTTCACACAGGTCTGAAAGTCTACCCACTTTTGCTTTTTCCCCTTCTGAAAGCTCTTCAAATCCCTTTCCAGATTTCAGCTTTCCCCATCCATTAAATACATCTACATCAATTTCAGGGATATGTTCTTTATAAAGATCCAAATTAACAATCTCGTCATTTGGATGAACTTCTTTGTAAGTATCGATAAAAGCCTTCCCTACGGCCATACTGTATGATTGCGTATCATCATGTGGATGGGCTGTAATGTATAACACTTTTGACATTTTTAACTTCCTTTCTAGCTGTCTATATAGAATTATCTTGTGTGGAAATTAGGAATGTATACCTTTTTTCAAATTGGTATATAATCAATCCGAGGCAAGTGTATCGAAATCTAATTAGAGGTTCAAATGTTTTGCTTATAAAAAAAGGAGACGCCAATAATAGCCTCTCCGCCAATCATGTATTATTTTGTGAAATAAGGGTTTCCACTAATATTTTTTCTCATTTCATCTGTTAGTTCAAAAGTTTCATTACTGTTATCTTCATTTTTTAACAGTTCATCGTTGTGGGCGCTTCCATCATAGTGTACAGGCTTGTTTTCCATGTTGTCCTCCACCTCCATCAACACTAGTATACCCACTATTTTACTAGTTATTTATTCCTACGGATAGAGTTTTTTGAAAATTAGCAATCCCGTTTGTCCGGGAATTATTACCATATGGGACAAGGGGACAGGAATCCTGTCCCACCAATGGTTGTTCACACAAAAAAATGCTACCCAGGGAAATGACCCCCTCGGTAGCATTTTCAAAATTATAAAGTTAATAATGCCACACATTCTACATGAACAGTATGCGGGAATAAATCAACGGGTTGAACAACATGTAGCTTATAGCCAAACTGCTCAAGCTCCTTAATATCGGTAGCAAATGTGTCCGGATTACAAGATACATACACAATTCGTTCAGGCTTCGCACGCCCTATTCTTCTCATCACTTTTCCACCAGCACCAGAACGAGGAGGATCAAGCATCAATAGCTCAGGGCTACCAAAAGTCTCAAGAACCTGGTCAATCCCTTTACGTGCATCTTTTGCCAAGAAAGATGCATTTGAGATTCCATTATCCTCAGCATTACGCTTAGCTGACTCAATAGAAGTCTCCACAATTTCAATTCCAACCAATTCTCCAACTCTGCTTGCAAATGGAAGAGAAAACGTACCTACCCCACAGAAAAGGTCAATCATTTTTTCTGTTTTCTTCGGTTGTCCCATTTCAATCGCTAAGTCGACTAATTTTTGCGCTTGTGTCGGATTCGTTTGGAAAAATGTATCAAACCATAGACGGAAACGGTAGCCATCCATTTCATCGTAGATAAAGTCACGTCCCGCTAGAGTATAGCTTTCTTCTGATTGTGTTCGGTCTGCCCAATCAGTATTTTTCAGCCACAATAAGCTTTTAACTTGTGGGAACTTTTCTCCAATTCGTACTACTAAATCGTTAGCTGCTTCCTGAAGGTCACCTTCTGGGGATTCTGTAGCAAACAGAGCTAGCATGATTTCACCCGTGGCAAATGATTGTCTTACCATCAAGTGACGAAGTAGACCTTCATGTGCATCTTTGTTATATCCTGATAATTGGTGAGATTTTGCCCATTCAGCTACTTCCATTGCAGCTTCCACCATTTCCTTACCAGCAATTAAACAGGTTTCAAGTGAAATAATCTCACGGAAATTCCCTTGCTCATGTAACCCTAGTTTACCTTCTGGAGAGAATGTAAACTCCATTTTGTTACGATAGTGCCAAGGGTTGTCCATGCCAATAGTATCTTTCACTAAACCCGAATCAAACCCTTGAGCTTCAATAGCTTCTCTTACATGAGCTGTCTTATGCTTCAATTGCCCTTCGTATTGCCAATGCTGCCATACACATCCACCACAACGGTCAAAATGCGGACATGGTGGTGCTGTTCTTTCTTGGTGACTCTCAAGTATTTCTTCAGGCATTGCTTTTCTTCTTCTTCGCTCAGGCTGATCAACTGTTACTTTCACTTTTTCTCCAGGAAGAGTTTGAGGAATCGTAAGCTTTAACTTTTTCGGGTTCCCCTTCTCATTTTCGCGCCAAATGGCAGCGCGCCCTGAACCCTTTTCATCTAAATGGCTGACTTCTGCAACCATTGTTTCTCCTCTTTGATTAGTCAATTAAGGCCCCTCCTTCATGAAATAATTTATTTATATATAAAATCTATTGTTTATAAAGATCAGTGTCACTGGTCATTCTCCACGCACACTTATCCTAGTATAAAAGACAAACCACTAATTTGAAAGGCAAATCACACCTAGTATATATTTACAACTTCTGAGTTGGGAAGGCATTAGTCATCTTAGACCAATTACATAGCGATTAAAAGTAGTTCCCTAGTAAAAAAAGAAACCTTGAATGGTATAGAACCAAACAAGGTTAATCTTTTTACATAATATTACCGATAAAGCCTTAATCTTTTCCGATAGCGGGCCTAGGTTTTCCGATAGAACACTAATCTTTTCCGATAGCTCGCCTAGGTTTTCCGATACACTACTAATCTTTTCCGATAGCTCGCCTAGGTTTTCCGATACACCACCAATCTTTTCCGATAGCAATCCAAATATTTCCAAAAGACCACTAAATTCTTAAAACGCCACCAGCAAAAACCTTAATATATTTTGTCCCCACTGCCAAATTTAAATTTTGCCCTTCAAACCCCGCAGTTGTGATTCCAATTAAATTTCCATATAGATCCAATAGTGCTCCTCCTGAACTTCCTGGCGAAATAGGGGCTGTTATTTGAAGCAGCTCTATTTCCTTAAAGTCTCTAAATCCTGAAATGATACCATCAGAAATGGTATTCAATAATCCTAGGGGACTTCCAATCGCCACTATTTTTTGCCCTCTAACCAGCTTTTCTTGAGGATTGATCAGCAGAGGTTCTGTTCGTTCCTCAATCTTTAATAGGGCTAAGTCATAATCTTGGTGATATTTTACTAAACTATCTGTGAAATACTCAGTTTCGTTATTTTCAAATACAATCCCAAAAACGACGCCGTTTTGGATAACATGAAAATTAGTTAGAATGAAACCATCAGTTGTTATGACTACGCCTGACCCTCTACCCATTATCTCTTTTTTATGATCATAAACATTTATTAAGACAACGGATTTAGCTAATTGAGCCAATTCCTCGTAGCTTTTTTCATCATTACGGTTGCTTGAGGTATTCACCTTAAACGTATTCTCACTTACAGTTGTTTGTTTAACGATTGCCGTTTGGAAAATTGTCGTTTGCTGTTCCTTTTCATTTTGAGACACTTCATATTTTGGAAGCTTCAAAATCGATTGCACTTTAAGTTGATGTGTAATCAGTGCTGATCTATCCTTGATTTCCGGAAGTACATTTTTCATATCTTCTTTAGGGTTCATATATAGTACATCACAACCCATTTTTGATAAAAACAATAAAAAGTACTGCTCGTGCTTTTTTATATCCCCGTAGTAAATGACTTTTGGAATAGAATTGTCAGTGATCCTGTCGAACAATTCTTTTAAGTACCTATTCATCCATATAAGAAACTTAATCGTAAAGTTTTTTCTCGTAGACTGACTTTGGGAAACGTTATACTGATCAAATAATGCTACCATTTCTTTAAATAACACCTTCTTTGTCCAGTCTAAAACATTATTTTCTATTACATATCCCATATCTAGTTTATCTAGTCCACTGGAATCATAAGGATTTTCTTTTTCTAATGAAAGATACTCATTCCATACTTGTTCCATTGCTTGAATCTCACTCTGCGAAAAGCCATTATATAACCCTTCCTCAAACCGCAAATAACCTACCGGTGTACTTCTTAATTCCCGGTCCAACTGTGTAAGGACTTCTATATAGCTATGTTCATCCTTTTGTATACCTATGTATCTAGTAAAAATAACTCGTTTTGTTTTACTAGTTATACCACCACATCTATCCTGATTCCATGCGGATTTTATCTGGTCAAGTGGGCGGTCTGTATTTAAAATGGTTGTTTTCAAAGGTTTGACTGTTACAATCATTCATCCCACTCCCATAAACCTATATCTCAGAGACTATATATTGTATTCAACTATTTCTTCGGCTTCTATTCTACTAATTTTGAATATTTTTTCATTTTAAGTCAATTTTTGCTTTCCTTCGGCAAAAAAAACCTCCCCGTTTAGGAAGGCTTATTCATTAGATTATAATTTTGATATATTTAATAAGATTCATAGATTCTTTCATCTAGAGAAGTCATGATCTCATACTGACAAAGCTTTAATTCAAAAATCTTCAGCGGATCTCGATACAATTCAGGATTTCTCCTCAAATATTTTAATGATTTTTTATCTTTATCAATATCGACTTTTGCCTTTTCAATTGTCTTATTCAGTACTTCAAAAGGATTCGTAAACACCATGCTAATGTCTCGCTCTAGGGTTTTCTCAAATAGTTCTAATTGTTGCATGAAAGGATAAATAATATCCTCGGCTGCTTGACTATAATCGGCCCCTTCTATGAATTGTTTATATTTACTTTGTAGTATTTCTTTACTTTTAGATAGGGTTCCAAACAGTTTACCTGCGCTTTTTAAAACCAACTGTGAAGGGGTATACCGCATCATGATATTGGCTTTTGTGAGATTAACAACACCATTCGTCATCCTTCCCACATCTCTCCGCCAATCCTCCAGCACCCTAAAGTCACAGTCCAATTGGATGTTCTTTTCAGTGTATATATTATTGAAACTCTCACTCATTTCATTTAAGTTGGCCTGGCAGTCTTTTAATTCTCTTTCAGAATCCTCAATCCACCCTTGGGCTGCTTCCCGAAAATAAAGTAAGGCTGTTTCTTCCATATATTTAGAAATCCGATTATTCATTTCATCATTTAACACAACATGAATATTACCGAAATCGCTATCTTCTTTTACCAAGTCCGAACAATTCCGGAGCAATTCTGGTATCTTGATCATCATTTCTAGTCTCAGATCATTCTTTATTTTGCCGAATGACTTTTGAATGCTTAAAACTTTTTCCTCTTCCATGTCACTCAAATGATGATGCATTCCATTCAATTTTGCTAAAAGTTCTTCATTTAGTTCTATATGATCCACGATAGAGCTTTCTATTTCTATCCGTTTCTGCATTAGAAATTCAATCGACTTTTTAATAATGAAAAGAGTATTAGAGATAGTCTTCTCTTCAATGTTGTGCTCTTCCATCACCAACTTAATGTGAATCGATAACTCATCTAAAAGACCTTGATCCTTTGCCCACATTTTAATGGATTCTAGAAGCTCAATTCCGTCTCCAATATTACCTTGATCATTTCTGGCCATATTTAGTAGATTCTCTGCCTCACTTACCAAATCTGCATCGATATTAGCCGGAAAAATATGATCCCACGCTAATACGGCTGTTGAGGACACTAATAGATCTGTATCGGATGAAACCCTCAACCAGTTTGAAAAATGACCTTGTACCAACCCAGAAAATTCCTTTATCAAAAACTTCCCACTCACTAATTCATAATAGGTTTCTTTAAAAGCGTCAGGAAATCGCTTCCAGATATAGGAGCTTTTTAAATCAATGTTTAGTAGGAGTTTGTTAATCTCTTTTAACCATTGGAAGTACAGATCACTTTCTCTGTAACTACTCCACAATATAGTAGAGAAGCTCTCAAAACGAAAAGTATCGATTTCGAATAAAGCCAATAATGCTTCATTAAAGAACGCAGGCTCGATCTTGACCGTATGTCCTTGTTCTATATATCCTTCTAAAGTAGAAAACCAAGTTAGTGACTTCGTCCGTATTGCCTCATTGACAGCAAGCTTTACCGCATTGCCCCAATCCTGATATTTCTCATAGAAGCCCTTAGCCATATCAGTAACGCCTGAGTAGTCTGGATTTAATTGGACCGTACTTTGGATTGTTTCCGTTGCTTTTTCTAGTTTACCAAGCTTTATGTATAGGGAAAAAAGCTGAATCAAGACTTCTGTTTTTAACACAACAGAACTGGTATCAACTGCCTTATAATAGTCTTCTGCAATCGCCAGTAAATCCATTTCATAATGGGCATCTGCTATATTTTTCTTTGCCCATGGCTTTAAATCATCATCTGAGATATTTTCCCATTTAAAAATCGCTGCTTCATAGTCTTTATTTAGGTAGTAAACCTCCCCTTGAGCATAGCGAATCGAAGAATACTCAGGGGTTTCCTTCTTTTTCTCATCCATGAACATGTCACCCAAAATTTGAAGTGAGTGCCCGTTTTTATTTTCATCTAACACTTTTTTATAATAAGATTTGTTAATTAAATCTATTTCCATTGTCATCTTAATCCCTCACAATCTATAAGAATTGTGTACCTATATACAGTTATATTCCTAACTTTCTCTCTTTCTAAAACTAGTGATACTTATAGCAAATTCATGGTTACTATATTAACACGAAGTAAATCCCAATTTTGTGAGGGTCATTTAATTACCAATATTAACCTGCCCTTCCAGTCTCAAAAAAAATATGGTTCCACAAAACAATCTATCATGGTAAACTTACAAATGTTATTGTCTCAACATTGTGAAGCATCAGTCTTCTCTATTGTTCTTACTTTTTCAAATTAGGGGAAGGGGTAGAAAACATGAAAAATATCATCTCTAAATGGAATCAGATTAGTCTGGTTAAACGCATCCTTATGGGCTTAATCCTGGGGGTTATTTTAGCACTAACGGTTCCAGACACTTTTAGTGGTGTCACCATATTTGGTTCTTTATTTGTTGGTGCGTTGAAAGCGCTTGCACCTATTTTAGTTTTGTTCTTAGTTATGCATGCCATCTCTAAAAACAGAAGTGGCCATCAAACGAATATAAAATCAATTCTTGTGCTATATGGTTTAGGTACTATCCTAGCTGGGTTTGTAGGAGTTTTGGCAAGTTTTATTTTCCCTGTTAGCTTATCACTTACACCGGGTGCAGAGGACCTCACTCCTCCTGGTGGGATATTAGAAGTACTTCAAACATTATTACTGAACATTGTGGACAACCCTGTAAATGCGTTACTTAATGCAAACTATGTTGGTATTTTAACTTGGGCTGTATTACTTGGGGTTGCGTTAAGAAATGCCTCTGACTCAACGAAAAATGTTCTTGCTAATTTTTCTGAGGCTATTTCGACAATAGTGAAATGGGTCATCAATCTTGCTCCATTTGGGATCATGGGCCTCGTTTTTGAAGCAATCGTAGCAAATGGCCTAACTGCCTTACTTGACTATGGGAAATTGCTTATAGTTCTGCTAGGATGTATGTTCGTTGTGGCTTTGGTCGTGAACCCAATCATTGTATTCATGTATATTCGGAAAAACCCATATCCACTCGTACTAAAATGCCTAAGAGAAAGCGGAATTACAGCATTCTTTACTCGTAGCTCAGCTGCCAATATTCCTGTTAATATGAAAATTTGTGAGGATTTAAAGTTAGATAAGAATACGTATTCGGTATCTATTCCATTAGGGGCTACCATTAACATGGCTGGTGCTGCCGTTACGATCTCCGTCCTAACTCTAGCAGCTGTTCATACACTTGGTATTCAGGTTGATTTTGGGACAGCCCTTATATTGGTCGTCCTATCTGCAGTATCCGCAACAGGTGCTTCAGGTGTAGCCGGTGGTTCACTCTTACTGATTCCTTTAGCAAGTAGCTTATTTGGTATTCCAAATGATGTTGCGATGCAAGTGGTTGGTGTTGGTTTTATTATTGGTGTTTTACAAGATTCTTGCGAGACTGCACTTAACTCTTCTTCAGACGTTTTATTTACGGCAACGGCTGAGTATGCAAATATTCGAAAGGAAGGTTAAGAGCTTTTAGACGAAGTTAAGATCACATAAAAAACGAGATGCTAGAACTCCATCTAGTTATCTCGTTTTTTTTAATCCTATTGAGGTAGGTCATTATTTATATCTATAAAGTGACATGATGCAATATGCCCCTCTTCTACCTCTAAAGGCTGTGGATCTTGTGTTTTACATATATCTTGAGCGTATGGACACCTAGTGTGAAAACGACAACCACTCGGGATATTTAACGGACTGGGAACATCCCCTTTAAGAATCATCCTCTTTTTTTCCGTTTCTGTAATGTCAGGAATGGCAGAGAACAGTGCTTTTGTATAGGGATGTCTTGGGTTTTGATAGATGGATTTTTTATCTCCTATCTCTACTAGCCTCCCAAGATACATGACACCGACACGATCGCTTATATGCCTTACCACTGACAAATCATGGGATATAAAGATATAAGTGAAACCATAATTCTTTTTCAAACGTTGCAACAAATTTAGTATTTGAGCTTGTACCGAAACATCCAGAGCAGAGACGGCTTCATCACAAATAATAAGCTTTGGCTTAACCGCTAACGCACGAGCAATACTAACCCTTTGGCGTTGACCTCCACTGAACTCATGTGGATATCTAAAGTAATGTTCTGGATCTAGTCCCACATCAACTAGCAATCCTTGAATATATGAAACTTCCTCAGACTTTGGAACAATCTTATGAATTCGAACAATTTCACTTAGCATCGATCCAATCGTTTTCCGTTCATTTAAAGACGCAAAAGGATCTTGAAAGATAATTTGGATATCCTTCCTGAGCATCCTTAGCTCCTTACCTCTTAGCTTAGTGATATCCTTTCCTTGAAACCATACTTCCCCCTCGGTAGCATTCTGTAATTGTAGGATTACACGCCCCATCGTTGATTTTCCACAACCAGATTCACCGACAATTCCGAGGGTTTCTCCTTCGTTAACAGAAAAAGAAAGATCATCAACTGCTTTTACTATCTGTGATTCTTTACCAAACAGAAGACCACTACCACTAGGAAAATACTTTTTTAATCCTTTAACGTCAAGTAGTGGCACTGACTGCTTCACCAATTGCTGGGTCATCTGTGCTCCCCCCTTGCATTTGCTCCCATTTGTCTGAATACATCCAACATCTTACTGTTCCTTTGCCTTCCTCGTACAGCTCTGGTTTTACAGTAAAACATTCTTCTTTTGCAAATGGACATCTTGTCGAAAATCTACAACCTTCTGGCATGTTATCAGGACTTGGGACACTTCCTTTAATAGTAGGCAACTCCTCTTGTTCATCATCACCTAGTGTAGGGAGAGAACGGATAAGCCCTTTTGTATAGGGGTGTTTAGGATGCTTAAACAAATCTTTCGCATCGCTCATTTCAACCACTTCTCCTGCGTACATAACGAGAACCCGGTCAGCCACCTCTGAGACAACACCTAAGTCATGGGTAATCATCATAATGCTCATTCCGAACTCTTCTTTAAGATTGCCCATTAACTCAAGAATTTGTGCTTGAATCGTAACGTCTAGAGCTGTTGTGGGTTCGTCTGCAATCAGTAGCTTTGGCTTACAAACTAAGGCCATAGCAATCATAACCCGTTGTCGCATACCTCCGCTCATTTCATGTGGGTAGGATTTGATTCTTGTTTCTGGAGAAGGAATCCCTACAAGTCTCAGCATTTCAATTGCTTTTTCTGTTGCCTCTTTTTTCGTCACTTTTTGGTGAATTCTAATAGCTTCACTAATTTGTTTACCAACCGTATGAACTGGATTTAGTGAAGTCATTGGCTCCTGAAAAATCATCGAAATCTCATTACCTCTGATTCTACTCAATTCCTTTTGATTCTTCTTGCTCAAATCATCACCATTAAAAAGGATGTGTCCATTTGTTATTTTCCCTAAACCCGGAAGTAGGCCCATGACAGATAGAGATGTGAGGCTTTTGCCACAGCCAGATTCACCAACAATACAAAGGGTCTCCCCTTCTCTTACTGTAAACGTAATGCCATTTATAATCGATTTATATCCTTTTTTTTCTTCAAACCCGACATGTAAATCCTTCACTTCGAGTTGATTCATACCTTCTACCCCTACTTTCTATTGAACAGCGATGCATTATTTTGACTTTGGATCTAGCATGTCTCGAATACCGTCCCCAAAAAGGTTAATAGCCATAACGGTTATGAAGATGAAGAGTCCTGGAAATAATGCTATCCAAGGGGCTTGTGCCAAATATCCTTGTCCGGAAGATAACATAGATCCCCAGCTTGGATCGGGTGGTTGTGTCCCTAATCCCAAATAACTTAATGAAGCTTCAGATATGATTGCAGATGCGATGGCTAACGTCGCTTGAACAATAATCGGTGCCAAAATATTGGGCAGTATATGTAATAAGAGAATTCGCCAGTTTTTTAACCCCGATGCACGACAAGCCTCCACATATTCCCGTTCCCGATGAGCCAGCACCTCTGCCCTTACCAAACGAATAATATTCGGAGTTAACACAATTCCAATGGCAATCATTGCATTTTCTAAGCCTGCTCCAAATACAGCTGCTAAAGCCAATGCTAAAACTAGTGATGGAAAAGCTAGCATAGCATCCGTAATTCGCATAATGACGAATTCATCCCAAAACCCTCTAAAATAACCGCTGATCATACCAATAGGAATCCCTATTACAAGTGCAATTCCAACTGAAATCAAACCTGCTTGTAAAGAAATTTGAGCTCCAAAAATCACACGGCTAAAAATATCCCTACCCAGTTCATCTGTCCCAAACCAATTCACGCCATTTGGGGATTGAAGTACTTTTGAGTAGTCTTGTTCCGAGGGATCAAATGGTGCAATAAAAGGTGCAAATAAAGCAGTGATAATGATCACTACAGTAAATACTCCGCCTATTACCGCCAATTTATTTTCAAATAATCGAGCTAGCATTTGTTTCGTTTTTGAGTAGCTATGACTCCTTGGTTTTTTCTTTACTTCTATGGTCTGAATTGTTTCCATTACTTCGTCCCCCCTGCCAGTTTAATTCGGGGATCTAGCAGAGAATATAAAATATCTACGACAAAATTCACAACAATGACGGAGAAAGCCATGAACAAGACGGCTCCTTGAACCATTGGAAAATCTCTAGTCAAAATGGAGTTAATAACCAATTGACCTACACCCGGGACCGCAAAAATCGTCTCTGTTATGACCATCCCGCCTAATAACCCACCTAATTGTAGACCACTTACCGTTACAACAGGAATTAAGGCATTCCGTAATGCATGGCCAAAAATCACTCCTCTTTCTAAGAGACCTTTAGCATACCCAGTGCGAATGTAATCCGATTTCAAAACTTCTAATAGACTGGAACGCAGCATCCGCGTTAGCTCTGCTGATAACCGGATTCCAACAGTTGCGGCGGGCATTAACATAAATAATAACCACTTACCTAGATCTTCTGATGGGGATACATACCCAGAAGGTGGCAACCATCCTAGTGTAATGGCAAATATATAGATTAAAAGAATCCCTAACCAAAACGGGGGTAAGGAAACACCAGAAAGTACAATAATAGTAGAGGAATAATCCCAAAACGTTCCCTTTCGTGTAGCACTAACAATCGCAACTGGAATCGCAATGAGAAGTGCAAGGAGAAATGCCATAAAGGTAAGTTGTAATGTGATCGAGATCTTCTGCATAAGAACAGTAAGTACATCTGAATTATCTGTTAAAGACTGGCCAAAATCCCCCTGTAAAATGCCCATTAACCAATTCAAATACTGAATATAAATAGGATTATTCAATCCCATTTTGGCTCGTAAGGCTTCTAGTGATTCCGGGGTAGCCTCCTGTCCTAAAATTAACAAAGCAGGGTCACCAGGCAATATATTCACAATAGCAAATACGATTAAGCTGACTAAGAACATAATAAAAATCATAAGACCAAAGCGACGTAGTAGGTAGGAAATCATCTAACACCCCTCCTGTAAACTATTTAAATGAGGTGTTGCGAACTTCGCAACACCCTCATTTTTACTCAAAATATAAGGTTTCTGGACGGACAATCCCATCCGGTACATGGGTAAATCCTTTAACATTTTTTTTCATTACTTTCACGTCTTGTTCATGGTAAAGAAAAATATAAGGTGCTTCTTCAAATAAAATTTCGGAGAATGTTTGATAATTTTCTGCCCGAACTTTTTGGTCTACTGATGTACGAGCCTCATTTAATAAGCGATCCATTTCATCATTATTTATTCCAGTAAAATTATAAACTCCATCAGAAACAAAGTAGTTATAGGCATTACCGTCCGGGTCAGTACGGCCACTCCACCCTAGGCGTGTCACGTCAAAATTACCACTGAATTCATCTTCAATCAGTTTTCCTCGTTCAACCATTTCAATATCCATCGTAATTCCGATTTCCTTTAACATGGATTGAAGCATTTGCGCAGTTTGTTTTTCTGTTTCGCTAGGAGCAATTTTAATCGTAAAGCTCGGGTTTTCAATTCCAGATTCCTTTACCAACTGTTTCGCTTTTTCAATATCTCCTTCAGGAATTGCAATATCTGAATTGTTTGCCCAACTAGAAGGAGGGAACGGACTTACGGAAGGTACTGCCCCACCGTGAAATACAACGGATGCCAATGCTTGACGGTCGATTCCAATATTAATGGCTTCACGTATATTTTTATTATTAAATGGCTCTCTACTCATATTGAGATGCATTCCTTGGAATCCAAGGCCATCCACTCTAGAAACAGTGATTCCTGCATTCTTTTCAAGTTGAGCAATATCCTTAAAACCAATAGTTGTTACAATATCTAAATCTCCAGAAGTCATGTTCGTGACTCGAATGTTTTCATCTGTAATGGTCTTATAAACTACTTCTTTAATTTTTGGAGCTTCTCCCCAATAATCGTCATTACGCGTCAATGTAATATGACTTTGTGCTACTCGTTCCACAAATTTATATGGACCTGCACCAACCGGTTTATTGGCAATGTCTTCACCCAACTCTTGAATAGCCGTTGGTGAAATCATCATTCCTGCTCTGTCCGTAAGAACACTTAAGAACGGTGCGTACGGTTCTGTTAAAACAACCTCTAATGTTGTTTCATTCACTACATTCACTTGATCAATCAATTCTAATTCAGATTTACGTGGTGAACCAAAATCGGGATCTAGCATACGCTCGAAGTTGAATTTTACAGCCTCTGCGTTAAAGTCTGTACCATCATGGAAGGTTACGTCTTCACGCAAAGAAAATGTATATGTTTTTCCATCATCAGAAATGTCCCATTCTTTCACTAAACTAGGAACAATCTCTAGGTCCTCATTTACCTCTAATAGCTTGCTATACACTCCCTGTAATACTTGTCTATCAACAGAAGATGAGGATCTGTGGGGGTCTAGGCTTGGTGGTTCAGCATCTAAACCAATGGTTAACGTATCTTTTTTAGGTGTATCTGTGTTTGTTTGTGCTTGGTTACTAGAATCTTTTCCACATCCAGATAGGATAAAGAAAAGAGAAACTAATAGTAACAGTCCAGCTTGCAAGTTCTTTTTCATTTCTTCTATCTCCCTTATTTTTATTCGTGCTGTACTTAATTTCTTTTCATAAAAAAATCCCTCTTCAGCATAAGAAGAGGGATTACTGTGATATAGTCAAACTACATCATATATGAACCACTCTTCCCATCTTTCAAGTCAAAATGACTTGAAGGAATTGGCACGGTGTTTTATACGTTGGTATAAAATCCGCTGCCGAGGTTTCACAGGGCCAGTCCCTCCACCTCTCTGGATAAGAAGATTATTTGCTTTTATGTAGTAAAGCACTGCTGCGTTAATACTATACTAGGAAACTTATTTTTGTCAATAAAATAAATGCAAGAATAAATATTCTAATTATTTTTAATAGACTGATATAATAAGTTAATGTTGCACAACATCAGATGTTTTTGGGCATCCTAATAAACAGGACACCCTATATTTTTAAAATCCAGGAGAGTAAAAATGTTTTTCTTTCATAATTTTGAACAAAAACTCTTACAGTTACCTAAAAAGGAAGTATACCAAAAAGAAGATTTGATGATTGATGACTTTCTATACGCAAAGGACGATAACCTAGAAGTCTTTTGGGCTCCCTTTGAATACATAAATCAGGACGCTAAAGTGATTATGCTAGGGATTACCCCTGGATGGACACAAATGCAATTAGCCTATAATTATGTTCGAACGCACATGGATGAGAAACATCGGAAAACTATGTTGTGTAATGTCAAAAAGCAGGCAAGCTTTGGAGGAAAAGGGATACGAAAGAACCTAATTGAGATGCTTGATGGGATTGGCCTGAATCAGCACTTGAATATCAAAAGTTGTTCTGAGCTCTATGAAGATAAAAATGACCTCTTACATTCCTCTTCTACTCTAAGATATCCCGTATTTATCAATAAAAGGAACTATACTGGTTCAAGCCCTTCTATGCTTAAGCATCCTTTACTATTAGAGATGATTCATGAATTGTTAGTACCTGAATTTAGAGAAGTGAAAGATGCTTTAATTATTCCTGCGGGCAAGGCTGTTTCTGAAGTTCTTCGTTACTTAGTGGAAAAGGGCATGGTTGATAATCAAACGATTCTTTTTGATTTCCCTCATCCGTCTGGAGCAAATGGACATCGAAAGAAGCAGTATGAAGAAAAGAAAGTGTGGTTTAAAGATACGTTAAAGGGGCATTTCAATTAAAAATCATTAGCCAAAGTAAACTCTTACCCTACCTTCCTTTTGTGCTGTGGCTAGACAGTTTTTTATAAAAATCAGGATTTGTTTTTGATCCCATCCTATAGAATCATTATTTAACTGAGAGACATCCTTTTTGTATAAGGTATAATAGGTCCTCAAAGCCTTTTCAATCTGCTCTACTGTAAAAGTAGTACTACCCCCTGAACCACTAACTCCTGCATAAAACATCTCTGCCTCGAGTAACCGGTATAGGATGGTGGCATTATAATTACCCATGCTAAAACGAGCATAAGCAATTTCTGCTCCTGCTTTATTAATTCCATAAATATCATGACCCATTAATTCATCCTCCTTCATTTGTAATCATTTTTTAATGGATACGTTAACTTTGCAAGTAAATAAGATACTGAAGTAAGTGGGTGTTCGTGTAGTAACGAAAAGGTACGTTGAGAAGTTGTCCAAAAATTTGGGATACGAGGTTCAAGGTAGAGAAAACGCAGAGTGTTAGGCAGGAAAAAACTGGTTGTACCATTAATTTTCCATAATCTATTAAACTTGTCAATAATAATAATTCGACAAACCCATTTGTTACCCATTCATACTGAATAGAAGCAGGCCCTTAACGGATGCCTGCTTCTTCTTTTAAAACTAATTGCGATACGCACTCAACATGTCCCGTCTGTGGGAACATATCTACCGGCTGCACTTCAAGTGTATGGTAGCCACCGTCTTCTAGAATCCTTAAATCCCTTGCAAGAGTCGCTGGATCACAGGAAACATACACTACTTTTTTTGGCTTCATTTTTATGATGGTTTCTAGTAGAGACGCATCACAACCTTTACGAGGTGGGTCCACAACAAGGACATCAGCACGGACTCCATTGTCATACCACTCAGGGATGACTTCTTCTGCTTTTCCCACTGCGAACTCTACTTTGTCTTGGAGGGAGTTCAACTCAGCATTTGCTTTTGCATCCTCAATAGCTTCCGGCACAATTTCAACACCGTACACTTTCTTTGCCTTTTGTGCCAAAAACAGGGAGATGGTTCCGATTCCACAGTATGCGTCTATCACCGTTTCTTCTCCTGATAAACCTGCATATTCAAGCGCCTTTCCATACAGAACTTCCGTCTGTTCTGGATTGACCTGGTAGAAAGATTTAGCCGAAATCGCAAATTTGATATCTCCGATGTTGTCATAAATGACATCTCGGCCCCAAAGGACACGTGTTTCTTCACCTAAAATGACATTTGTACGTTTACTGTTGACGTTCTGAACGATTGATTTTACACCTGGCACTTTATCAATAATCTCTTGTACAATTTGCTTACGGTTAGGAAGGTCCTTTGTCA
The DNA here is from genome assembly GCF_039522365.1 of Bacillus carboniphilus. Classification (GTDB taxonomy): domain Bacteria; phylum Bacillota; class Bacilli; order Bacillales; family JC228; genus Bacillus_BF; species Bacillus_BF carboniphilus. Next base: position 18,933 of record NZ_BAAADJ010000020.1, read on the forward strand.
TCGTAACCAGAACAACCATCACTTCTTCAGTGGCTTGTCCGATTCTCGCCATAATATGCCGAAGTGTTCCCTTATGTTTCTTTTCGTCGTAAGCTTGAATTCCGTATTGATCACATATTTCTTTGACAGCTTGGATAACCTCATCGTTCTTTTCCTTCTGGATAATACAACGATCCATATTGATGATGTCATGGCTTCTCTTTTGATAAAATCCGGCAATCAGACCGCCTTCTCGCATGCCAACTGGGACTTGTGCTTTATTTCTGTATTTCCACGGATCCTTCATACCAAGAACAGGGTGGACCGGAACATCTGGGAGCTTCCCGATTCTAGTCATGACGTCACGAACATGTTTTTCTTTTGCTTTTAGCTGACCTTCATAGCTTAGGTGTTGTAAAGAGCACCCACCACATTGATGATACACGGGACAAGGTGGAGCTACCCTGTCTGGACTTTCTTCATAAATGTCAATGATACGTCCGAATCCGTATCCTTTTTGAACTTTTGTTACTTTGATTTTGGCTTTTTCACCTGGCAATGCTTGAGGTACAAAGAGTGGATATCCTTCAACCTTTGCCACTCCCGCCCCATCGTGGGTTAAGTCTTCAAAGGTAACATCTATATATTCATTTTTTTCAACAGGCGCTGGCTGCTTACTCATTTGAATCTTCCTTTAAGTTAAAATGTTTAAACAAACGTTTGTTTAAATGACGCTATTCATTGTACCATAAGGCTTTAGAAGTTTGGCTATGTAAAACTTATACTTTAATCAGTATACCCTTATTGGGGTGAAGACAGTAGGGAATGTCCTCATATTTGATTTTGTATCCGTGTTTGAACTATGATTATCATAAATGATACTAATGGGCGAAGGTGGGACAATGAAACCTGTCCCCCTGTCCCAGAAAGGAGGCTGATTGTGAAGAAATCTGAATCGAAGTTGGATTTGTTATTACATCCTGTACGGATGCGGATTGTTCAGTGTTTGGCTGGTGGTAAGCAGCGCACTCCTCAAGAGATGTCCTCGATATTAAATGATGTCCCTCCTGCTACTTTATATCGACATATTAACAAATTGGCCCACGCTGAGCTTTTAGACGTTGTGGAGGAGCGGCCCATTAGAGGAACAGTGGAAAGGGTTTATACACTTTCAGCTGAAAATTCACATGTTCATCCCGAGGAATTGGCCAATTTGTCAAAGGAAGACCACGTGAAGTATTTTACTGGCTTTTTAACTCATCTTATGATGGATTTTGAGCAATATTTACAGCGTGACCATGTTGACTTTATTCAGGATGGTGTAGGCTATCGACAAATATTAATCAATTTGAGTGACGAAGAACTAATAGAGTTTGGACAGAAAATGAATGAATTTTTACAATCCAAAATCAACAACCAGCCTGGTGAAGGGCGAACTTTACGAAAAATCTCTAGTATCATTATTCCTTCTGATGACCCTTCTTCTGAATAATAATAATTACACAGAACAAATGCGCAAGCGCCTCGATCAGCCCCGACAAGCACAAGACAAGCCGGCGAGAAGGTTGCTTTTTAACCTTCTTGACGGATTGGCTTGTGACCTCGAGGGGCTAGGCGCTGGAGCTGGCCGGAGACCCATTTCATGCAAAGTTATACACAAGCGGCGATTTTATAATTTCCTAAACACACCAAAAATGCGGCTGCCTGAATGACAGCCGCATTGATATGGTTCACCCTTACCTAGCTTATATTAGCTAAAGCAAATGCAACCAACAATAACTAGTAGGATAAACAATACAACAATTAGCACGAAGCTATTGTTACCGGAGTAAGCTCCTCCTACGTTGTTGTAACCGTTATAACCATAACCACACCACATACATGTTCACCTCCCGAACACTTTCTACATTATCGTACGCAGTATTGGGACAATCTGCGTCGGACAAACGTTTAATTTTCTTAAAATATTGGGACTTTTTTATATCCTCTTTATTCCAAAATTCAACCACCACTGGCGTATCTGTATTAACCTAGTTGTTTTTCTACTTCATTCCAATAGTCAGTGGAAATTACTGAGAAGTTCTCACACGAACTTCATGAAGTCGTTGTATTAGGCGGTGCAAGCCTTATTTATCTGTTCCCGATCTTCACACAAAGGAGATGCCAAACTAAAGTTCAACATTAAAACCAGCCGTAGTTCGTACCAACAATAATCAACAAGATGAAAAGAACTACAATTAGTGGAAAGAAAAAGTTATTCTCGCTGTGTCCCATAAATTCCACCTCCTAAAAGTAAGCTCACCCTATCATATGTCCAAGCCCCCAATATGTTTGGGACAAGGGTGGAGATTGATAAAATTAGGCGCAAATATTGGAGCCTATATTTGTCCATGATAAAAATACGTAGGAACAATTATGTCCCTACGCTTGGTTTGCTGTTAATAAAGCTAAAGAGCCTACAATGAGAATATTCTTTAACCAATTGATTGTATATTCTTCCTTTTTATAAAGTTTTTCTGTTTCGAATCATGAACGCGGAGCAAACAACATTACCGAAACACCCACGATACAGATTCCAGCTCCTACCCAATCGTACGCATCAGGTGTTTTTCTATCTATTCCCCATCCCCATAAAACGGATAAAACGATAAAAACTCCACCGTAGGCAGCATACACTCTACCAAAGGATGGGAAATATTGGAAGGTTGCGATTACACCATATAACACTAAAGCTAAACCTCCACTTACTCCCCAATAGAAAGGTTTGCCTTCTCTTAACCATAACCAAATTAAATAGCCGCCACCAATCTCAGTTAACCCTGCTAGAATAAATAAAACAAGTGCACTAATAATGAAAATCACATCCTGTTAAAGTACTTTATCTATATTTATTTATAACTTACACTAGCTATGGAAATTCTGGAATAACGCAGTAAAAAAGTGCATTTTCCGTCTTGGAAAACACACTCACTTTTTAACCAAATACTATTCTTGGCCAAGATGAGTAACGTTTGTTGCAGATAATAAATTCCCATCTGGGTCCTCAAAACCAAAGCCACCTTTTGTTGATCCTGGGAAGAAGTTTAGATCCGTAACCTTCACACCCTCTTGCTTTAAATAGGAATGGAATCGCTCAAGATCTTGGATAAAAAAATCTATCGTACTATGGATTACACCCGTGTTGGTATTTTTAAAGTGAAGGCGACTGCTATCATCTGTTTGCACAAGATAAAGAGTTGGCACTCCTATCCGACTTGGGCCCTGAAGATGTAGCATGGCGGCATGTTCGTCTTGATGGACAGCCTTAATTCCTAATATCTTGCTATACCAAGCTACTGATTGTTCTACATTCGAAACAGGTATTTCAATCGTTGCAATTCGAGGAACAATTCTCCACATAACTTCTTCTTCAAACTCTTTGCCCATTCGTTTATGATCAAATGATTTTTCCATACCATCTAACAGCTCCTTTTTTAATTTGGCTTTGGCCCTTCTTAATCTACTTTCTATCGCACTGTGAGAAATTTGAAGTAGTTTCCCGATTTCTTTAGCTGTGTAACCAGATATATAATTTAAGATAATGGCGATTCTGTATTTGTCTTCTAGTTGGTCAAGGGCATCCCAAATAAAATCTTTCACGCTGTCATGGAAGGATACCTCACCGGAGCTATGGGCGTCATGATAGATTGTTTCTTCTTGTATTCGTGCCTTTTTTCTTAATACATCCATACATTGATTTCTAGTAATGGTCATTAACCAGCTAGAAAATTTATCACCTTCACCCAGCTGTGCTAACTTCAACCACGCTTTAACAAACACTTCCTGCGCGATATCCTCCGCTTGATACGAATCTCTCATTTTACTGAAAGCCACTGAATAAACAAGATTAGAATATCTATGGACTAACTCCGCATAGGCATCATAGTTTCCATGTAATGATTGGGTGACAAGCTCCCTGTCCGTACTATCTTTAAAACTCATCATTACCCTCCTTTCAACTATATAGACGTAGGTAAACATCTGAAACTGTCATGATTTGATAGAATTTTTCACAAAAAAGGAGAGGACTGAGATCCTCCCTTTTTCCGGCCATTTAACCCCTTCTAAATCCACCTTCTGAATGGATTACCTTTCCCGTTATCCACCCCGCCTCATCACTAACCAGAAAAGAGATTAGATTTGCGACTTCCTTTGGCAAACCAATTCAGGAAAGATAAAAATTCAGTTCAATTCCCTCTGCCATCGATTTATCACTTTCATACATTTTTGTGCAAAGTTCCCCGTAATAATCGGTCACTGTGATTTCTCCCCATATCCCTTAATTTGTCCACTCTAGTATTTCAATCCGATTTCCGAACGGATCCCATATATAAATTCGGTCCGCTCCCGGTAGTTTATCATCTTTTTGATAGTTTACATTTTTGTCTTCTAAGTGGTTTATAAACGCGCTTAAATTATTCATAGAGAACGCAGGATGTGCCTTTTTGGCTGGTCCAAATGGCTCTTCAATCCCAATATGAATTTGGATGGACTCTGTTTGAAACCAGGCTCCTCCATTTTTCTTTAATTCTTCAGGCTTTTCGATTTCCTGAAAACCTAATATCCCCTGATAAAACTCTCTCGCCTTTTCTTCGGATCCCTTTGGTGCAGCCAATTGAACGTGATCAATTGATTTAAATAAAAAACCCATCTGCCTCATCCCCTTTTCTACTCTTTATTATATAAGAGAGTGGTAGGGATTCCTATTACTGTAAAATTATTTAAGCTTATAAGCTTTACTTATATTTAATATTAAACACAAAAAAAGCCCCCATTATAATGGGAGCCAGAAAAAGGGGGAATACACATTGGTAGTATTACTATTGCCGGTTTGGGTTCGTTTTATACATTAAAATGATAGTTTTCTTGAATTTGTGTTAAACAGTGATGTCATGAGCTTTTACTGGAGCAAATTTAATGAAAACCGGCTTTTGAGGTTGCTAGTTTGCCTAGATTTCGGAACTTGGCAGGCTGTTTTCAGAACTGGGCATTACTTTTCCAGAAGTAAGAACGGATTATTCGGAAGTTTTTAGCTCTTTTCAGAAGTTTATTATGATTTTTCAGAAGTTATAACATATATCAGAACTTAGACTGTTTTTTCAGAACTAAGTGAGCGGTTATCCGAACTCAGTCAGGATCCAACTGGGACACTAAACCTGTCCCCTCTGTCCCACCACAAAAAAATGCAGACCTCTGATGGAGGTCTGCCCAGTCAATATATTCTAGGGGGAATACATTTTCTTTATTACTATTCCCCGTTTTTCATAGATTTATACATGCATCTTACAATTTTCCTTTTATTGTTCTTTTTCTTCTACATCCGCTGATTCTGTTGCGGCCATTTGGTTGTTGGTTTCTTTCATATTGAAAGAGAAACCATCTAAGTTAGTAAGTGAACGGTTTTTTCCTGTTACGTTTTCTAGTAGTTCTTTCACATCAATTCCTGATGAAGCTTTTAATGTTTCTTGTAAGCTAGACATTAGGTTGGTTGCATAGTTGGTTACTTTGTTGGCACCACCTGAACCGTTACCACCTGTATCAACGACTGTAATCTTATCGATGTTACCAAGTGGGCTAGCAACTTCTTTCGCATATTCAGGAAGCATTCTTACGATCATGTCTAGAATTGCAGCCTGACCATAGTGTTCAAATGCTTCTGCAATCTTACGTTTCGCTTCGGCTTCTGCCAGACCTTTCAGGCGGATAACTTCTGCTTCAGATTCACCTTGTGCTCTTTCGGCATCGGCTTTCGCAACCCCGGCCATTCGTACTTTCTCCGCTTCAGCCTTAGCCATGGCTTCCACTTGATATTTGTTTGCATCCGCTTCAGCCATTTGTTTAGATTTATGCGCTTCTGCGGCTTGAACAACGGCATAACGATCAGCATCGGCTTTCTTCTTGACTTCGGAATCGTATTGCTTTTCACGACGCATGATTTCTTTTTCTTCAAGCTCGATTTGTTTTTGACGCTCGATGATTTTAACTTGCATCTCTTGTTCAGTTACTTCTTGCTTGGCACGTGCTGTTTCTAAATCGTACGCTTGGTCAGCACGGGCTTTTGCACTATCTTGCTCTCTTCTGTATTCAGCCATTTTCATTTGATTTATTTTTTCTGCTTCCGCAACTTCAGTCGCACGCTCTAACTCTGACTTCTTCGCATCCTTATCAGCTTCCGCACGCTTAATACGTGTTTCTTTATCCGCCTCTGCTGTTGCGATATCAGCATCACGTTTCACTTGCGCAATTCTTGGTTTACCTAAGGATTCAAGGTATCCATTTTTATCACGGACATCTTTAATCGTGAAGGAAACAATGATAAGACCCATCTTCGCTAAATCTTGTGAAGCTACTCTTTGAACTTCTTGAGAGAATTTTTCCCTATTTTTATAGATCTCTTCTACTGTCATAGAACCTAAAATTGAGCGGAGATGACCCTCTAGTACTTCTCTTGCTTCGTTTTCACGATCTGCTTTTGATTTCCCTAAAAACTGCTCAGCAGCAGTCGCAATTTCACTAATAGAACCACCGATTTTGATAATTGCAGTACCATCAGCCATAACAGGCACACCTTGCTCTGTGTACACTTCTGGTGTACTAACATCTAGTTTGCTAGATAGTAAGCTTAGTGGCTCTGCTTGCTGGAATACCGGTAGAATAAACGTACCGCCACCACGGACTATTTTTATTTTGTTTCCTGCTTCATCTACATGTACATTTTTACTTCCTAAGTAACTACCTGTTACGATAAGTGCCTCATCCGGTCCTGCTGTTCTATATTTAGAAACAAATACAAGAATTAGAGCAAGGACTAGGAATGCGACCACTCCTACAATTACCCACAACATCTAGACATTCCCCCTATTTTAAAAGTTCATCAAATGATTCATGTGGAGTGACATATAGGACTCCTGATTTAATATCTACTACTAAAACCTGACTTCCTTCTTTTATCGGAAGGTCGTCAAAGCTTGCAGCTGGCTTTGCAATATTTCCACTATTACTCTCAATGACTACTTCACCAAACCCATCTTCGGGAACAGAGATAATCACTTTTCCAATTCGACCTTTTAACGACTCCTCTGTATATACCAACGATTCTTCTGCTGACGCTAATGGAACCAGGACAAAAACGTTTAAGAGGACATCTAATATGATTGCAATAATGGCTGAGATGGCTATAATTAACAAGCTATTGAGGGGCGTGAGCTGCTCAAATAGATACCCACTAGCTGAGAAGAATGTGATAAATGATAGAATCAGTGTCGGATTTAGGAATCCTGTAGCCTCAGCTACCCCCTCAAGAACATCTCCAAACAATATATACAGAACTGTGATAATACCAGAAATGATGAGCGCCGTTAAATAGATCGTTTCAATAGGTGTCCCAAACAGTTCCATCACTCTTCATCCTTTAGCTTGATTTTTTCTCCTCTTCTTGAAGCTGTTCTTTCAAACGTTCCAGCTCTAAATCAACTTCACTTTTACCAGCTAATTCTTTAAGCTCTTGGTCCAAGGACTTATTCATGATTTGAAGGTCCTCACTCGTTTCAGCCTCAGCTTCTTCTCTTAACACTTTTTCTTCCATTCTTTCAAAGCCTTTTTTGGCACTAGCTGTGTTGGAATTAGATAATGAGCGGTTAATGGAGGTTTTGACTCTTGCTGCTTCTGCTCTTGCTTTTAAGGAGTTGCGTTTTAATTCCATTTCGCGGAATTCATTTTTCATGACCTTCAGCTTTTCCTTCAGTTCCACTACTTGTTGCAGTGCGTTTGTATGAAGGTCTTCTAGCTGCTGAAGTTCTTTCGTTAAATTGTTTTTGTCTTCTAGAGCTCGCTTGGCTAAATCTTCACGATTACTCTTTAAAGCCTCAACTGCCTGAGTTTGTCTGGTTTCAATCAGCTTTTTCGTGTCATCCACTTTCCGACCTAAAAGCTTCTCTTCTCCCATTATTTTTGCAGTAGCCTTTTCTGCCTCTACAATTTCCTTATTCATGTCTCTCATGTACTGATCGATCATGTGAATCGGATCCTCTGCCTTATCAATCAGTGCGTGTAGTTCAGAGCTAACAACGGTTTTCACCCTTTTAAAAAGTTCGAACATGAAAAATCCCTCCTTTTTATCTCTGAAGACCCACTGCCTTCATTGTACTATTATTTACGGAGAGATATGGAAAAAAGTTTCAAAAAAGATGCGAATTTTCCAATAAAAAGCTCGCCTACTGGCGAGCTTATTGGCGATGGTAGGGCGTAGTTGCACTGATACTCCTAGATGTGCGTACCTTCTTCCTTTCAATACTTCTGATTGTCCCTCGTTATAACCCTCCTTCTGTTTTCTACTTTTCGAGTCCAAGTTTTGATTGGAGGAGGTTTCTGTTATGGAGGATTCTTTGATCTTTTGGTCGATATTTTGCAGCTTCTTCATTATGATAGTAGGATTTTTCGAAGTTACCAAGATTATAGTAGCAGACGCACATTTGTAAATGTGGGTACCAAGTATAATATGCGGGATAACTGAAACTCCATTTTTCTGATTGCGGCACAGCTTGAGTGGCAAGGTTATACCAAAAGATTGCATGATTGTATTCTCGTTTTCGTTGATAGCAGTAACCTATCCGACTACAAGTTTCTGCACGTGGTACCTTAGAAAACTCGAACGATTGAAATAACGATTTAATTTCATTTTCAGTATCTCCTAAATATCTATAGCAATCGGCTTTATTTATGCATGCATAAACCTTGTCCTCGATCCACCCTTCCTTCATAGAGATATTATGATCATAGGCCTCAATTGCTTTTTCGTAATGACCATTCTCCCTAAGTTCATTTCCATAATAAAAATAGTCCCTTGCAGAGAAGGTTTCACCACGATCAATTTTATTTTGATAGATATTTAGATTTCTTCCTACAGAATGTTTTATTTTCTTATGAGTAATTGAAATATCTGAATTTATAATGTTTCCATAAACCTCAAGATATTGGTGACAATCACCTTTCCATATAAAGTTCTTTTCTCGTTTAACAAGACGATTTCTACGGTATCGCAAAGTTACATTTCCAAATTCATCGGTCCCTGCATCATAATACATCGATACGGAATCTACAGATGGATCCAATGTTTCCTTTAATTCTTTAAGTTTTCTTTGATCGTCCTCCAGAAGAACATCATCTGCATCGAGATATAAGATATAATCCTTTGTAGCATATTTAAAGGACTCATTTCTTGCTGCCGCAAAGTTCCCAATCCATTCGAAGTAAAAAACACGATCTGTATATTGCTTTGCAATTTCAACCGTACGATCTGTAGAGCCAGTGTCTACTATATTAATCTCATCCACAATATCTTTTACAGTATCGAGACACCTAGCCAGTACTCCCTCTTCATTTTTAACAATCATACAAAGACTAATAGTAACCATTTTTTTCTCCTTTCTCCTCATGCTTAATGGGGAAATAGTTTATTTTATTTTTCCATGTATCTTATTAAGTCCTTGTCCATTTCGTTTGTGCATATATCCTTCTTTTCTTAAAAAAGGTGCATGATTCTCACAATCTTCCAAATAAAAATATACAATCAAATACCCGAAAATTCTTACCAAAATTGCATCCCTATCTTTTTTTAAAAAGCAAAACCTCCCCTACATTTCATAGAGAAGGTTTCACTGTTTTTAAAAAAATCCACTACTTGCCGTTCAGCTATTATCCTTATGGGCCAGTCGGACCTGTTGGGCCTGTCGGACCTGTTGGGCCTGTCGCTCCTGTCGCTCCTGTTGCTCCGGTTGCTCCTGTTGCTCCTGTTGCTCCTGTCGCTCCTGTTGCTCCGGTTGCTCCGGTTGCTCCTGTTGGACCTGTTGCTCCTGTCGCTCCTGTTGCTCCTGTCGCTCCTGTTGCTCCTGTTGCTCCCGTTGCTCCCGTTGCTCCTGTTGCTCCGGTTGCTCCGGTTGCTCCGGTTGCTCCGGTTGCTCCTGTCGCTCCTGTTGCTCCTGTCGCTCCTGTTGCTCCTGTTGCTCCTGTTGCTCCAGTAGGACCTGTTGCTCCGGTTGCTCCTGTTGCTCCAGTAGGACCTGTTGCTCCTGTCGCTCCTGTCACTCCAGCAGGACCTGTTGCTCCGGTTGCTCCTGTCGCTCCGGTTGCTCCGGTTGGACCTGTTGCTCCTGTTGCTCCCGTAGGACCTGTTGCTCCGGTTGCTCCGGTCGCTCCGGTTGCTCCGGTTGCTCCGGTTGCTCCGGTTGCCCCTGTTGCTCCCGTTGCTCCCGTAGGACCTGTTGCTCCGGTTGCTCCTGTTGCTCCGGTTGCTCCTGTTGCTCCGGTTGCTCCTGTTGCTCCTGTTGCTCCTGTTGCTCCGGTTGCTCCGGTTGCTCCGGTTGCTCCGGTCGCTCCGGTTGCTCCGGTTGCTCCTGTTGCTCCCGTTGCTCCTGTTGCTCCCGTTGCTCCCGTTGCTCCTGTCGCTCCAGTAGGACCTGTTGCTCCCGTTGCTCCAGTAGGACCTGTTGCTCCGGTTGCTCCTGTTGCTCCGGTTGCTCCTGTTGCTCCAGTAGGACCTGTTGCTCCTGTCGCTCCGGTTGCTCCTGTTGCTCCTGTTGCTCCTGTTGCTCCTGTCGCTCCTGTCGCCCCGGTTGCTCCGGTTGCCCCTGTTGCTCCTGTCGCTCCTGTAGGACCTGTTGCTCCGGTTGCTCCTGTTGCTCCGGTTGCTCCTGTTGCTCCTGTCGCTCCGGTTGCTCCGGTTGCTCCGGTTGTTCCGGTTGCTCCTGTCGCTCCGGTTGCTCCTGTTGCTCCTGTTGCTCCTGTCGCTCCGGTTGCTCCTGTCGCTCCAGTAGGACCAGTTGCTCCTGTTTCTCCTGCCGGACCTGTTGGACCTGTCGCACCAGTTTCTCCTGCCGGACCTGTTGGACCTGTCGCACCAGTTTCTCCTGCCGGACCTGTTGGACCTGTTGGACCTCTTAATCCACTTGCTTCAGCCGCTAGCAATGCTACATCATCAACTAGAATATCTGCACTTCCCGCTTGAGGTAACTTGTTAATGATTACAAGTGCCTGTGTGGTTCCTAAAGGGGCTGGTTCAGTATTTCCATATATCTCTAACCACGTATTGTTTTCTACATTTGGAAGTCTATTGGCAGGTATATTTAAGATAAGCCCGTAGCCAAGGAAGTTAAAAGACGCGTCATAATAGATTACGGAAATACTAATCGGAGGACTTGAGGCGACCCCAATTTTTGCCAATGAAGTCAAAAATTCAAATTGTTCGCCAGACTCGATTGGAACGAATTGTAAAATAAAAGCATTCGCATCTCCACCAGTCATTCTCACAGAGAAAAAGCCTGAATGAGAAAACTCGCTCGTAACAATTGAGTTAACTCCAATCCAAGGGTTTAATGAACCGGTTTCAAAGCCACCGTTTTCAATACGATCATTTATAGACATAGTTGCCCTCCCTTCTATCATTTTTTATTAGTTTCAAACATCTGTATCTACAGTGTTGAAACATACGATATTATACGTGTATGCTTGTATTATTGACCGGACAAATTCACTCGGTAATTCGCACATTTTATTAAAAAAATTATAATAAAATTTTGAAATAATAATAAAAAAATCCACCTTACTTACTCCCTATAGTCATATAGAGAATAAGAAAGATGGTGACTACGTAGCCAAAATCCTTTATTGTCCTGTTTAAAATATTCACTGTTTTTTGATTATTTTTCCAGGATTACCAACCACTGTTGTATTTGCTGGAATATCCTTCGTGATAACACTGCCCGCTCCAACAATTGCATTCTCGCCTATGATTACTGCTGGTAAAAGCGTAGCATTGTTTCCGATTTTAGCTCCCCTTCTAATAATAGGTCCTTGGTGCTTAAAATTGCCCATCCCCATGTACTTATCATTGGAAGTTGAACAACACGGACCAATAAATACTTCATCCTCAATTTCCATATCTGCAGTAATATAAGATCCCGTTTGGATAGTGACTCTCTTTCCAATTATTGTGTTATTCTCAACAATTACATTACGTCCAACCACACTATCTTCCCCAACCGTTACTTTTTCACGGATGCTTGTCAAATCACCTACAAAAACTCCTTTTTCAAGCTTTACATGGCGATATATGACACTATTACATCCAATAATTACATCTTCTTCTATAACCAACGAATCAAGATTAATTTCTAGTTTTCTAGCCATTTTTTTATTAGAAGATGTTGGCTTTCCGAGAACTGTAAGGTCTCCAATTTTAACATGGTTTCCAATCCTTGTATCTTTCTTGATAACCGTGTGATTTCCAATATCTACATGGTCTCCAATAACAACGTTCTCTTCTATAATCACATTTTCTCCAATTGAAACATTCTCCCCTATTTTCGCTGTTACATGGATCATACAAGACCTCCATAATAAATATTAATTTGGCACAGACATACCTCTGAATCTTTATATTTAAAGCTGTTCATAAATCTTTAATAACTGATCTGCTACAAGGTCAGCAGCATGAAATTTCTCAACATACTTTCTTCCAGCCTGGCCTAGTTCATAACGCTTTTCTGGATTTTGAATTAACTCTTGTAGTACCTCGCCAATATTTTCAGGAGTTGCCTGTACAATTGGAAGGTCACTAGGAAAGTTATTTCGAATATCATCTCTAATAAAAGCAACAACCGGTTTTCCCATGGCCATTGCTTCTACACTGAGCATTCCATAAGTTCCACAAAGCAATTGATCTATAATGATATCTGCCTTTTGGTACATAGCAAGTGCTTTCTCGTGGCTCATTTTTTCAAGGACTGTGTAGGTGAATTGATTACTTCCTTTAATTTCCTCAATTGCTTTTTCTATATAGTCAGATCCTTTAAATTCTCTATTTGTTGGTGCATGAATAATAAGTGGATTATTATTTTTCGGGGATGGATAAACCGCCTTAAACTTTTCAATATTACAAGCAAGTGGTACAACGAAAACATTTTTGTAATAGTCTTTTACATATGGGTAAGCCTCATAATCTTGAACAATTGCGGTATCAATATACTGAGATAACTTTGTAAGCTGGTTATGAATTTCTTCATCCGTGTAATAAGTTGGAGGTAGAGGATAAGGATTTAACTGACTTACCTTTTCGACAGTACGAACGTCACTTCCCCAATGATGCATGACCATTTTCTTTCCCATTTCTTTTAATATAGGTAAATCATTAAAACCTTGAATAAAAGTGTTGGCATTATGAAAATGAAAAACATCCGCATTCTTGACAAGAAAATCGAGTTCCTTTAGCAATTCAAAGGTATCTGTATTGATAATATCCCCTCTATAGTTCAGGTAAGTGTGAAAGCAGTTGTATCCAGCTGCTGGATTCCCTCTTTTTCTAAGTTCCGTACAAATAATCCCCATCTGTCCTGCTATTTCAGTTGGTGCATGAACAATTTTCATACTCATCTCTCCTTTCCTAAATAGTATATTCATTAGGGATAAGTTGGTTATATATATCCAACAAATTTGGGAAAGTGCACTCACATATCTTGGATAAGTATCATATCTTAAATTAGGACTTCAAGGAAAAGGGTGAATTAGTTTGACAACAAATGAATATATGTCTGCAGATGAGTTGGGAGTACAAAATCACATTTGCCTTCTCCCCTATGGAAAAGGGTTTGAAAACGCGGTTAAAGATTGGACAACTGATGATTTAAAGCCGTACCAATCTTATGTTGTGAATGGAGAAGCTGTTGACACTATGTTTAAAGGATTGATTTTCACTCCAATTACTGGTAGGGGCCATCATTTTATCACTCCAATGTATGCTCACCTTGGAGATGAGGCTCAGAAAAAGGATTGGAAAATAGCGATAAAAAGACTTTTTCAGTTCGATTATAACTTTGGCGCAGCTGCACAGAACACGAAAGATGGCCAAACAACAGATATATGGGTCACCTTACCTTACCCAATTTTTTCCCAAACTAACTTTGGTGTAGTCAATGGAGAAGACATAAATTTTAAAGAGGAAGATAATAGATTTCTTGTGGTAAAATGGTGGATTGATAAATTTATCAATTGTTGGAACATGGCGAAAAAACTCCACAATAAGTTAACCTTTAGAGGTTTTGTTTGGCCACGAGCTTCTATTGATAGCAGTGACGAAGAATTAGTTAAAAAAGTAACAGACTATATTCGGACTCAAGACGTGTTATCCTTATGGCTTCAGCAGTATGGATCAACAGGTTGCGTAAACTGGAAGGAGTTTGGCTTTGACGCAGCTTGTACACATCCTAACTTTTTCGGAACTTCATGGCCGGACTTTACTTGGATTGCCAATACGACTGTTTTTGCCAGACATTATCACACAGGTTTTCAAATTTCTTTTGGAAAGGGTCTTCTCTTTAAGGAAAACCACTTGCTAGATTATTTAAACTATGGAGTTTATAACGAATATATGAATGATAGCCTACTTGTGTTTGAGTTTCCTAATCAAACCATGAAGGAAATCATTGAAAACCATCCTGTTGAATATAATTACCTTTATTCTTTTATTAAAAAGAATTATGTACCTGTTTATCCAACAGCTGCTTTCCCGTCATAAAAAATTCCTTTTAAACCGGTTAAGGACACCTCAATCCTTTTATACCGGTTTTTTATTTTCCCGTTACCAAAAAGTAATGCTTGAAGATTGACACCTTTAACCTCACACTTCTTAAAACTTTTAAGGCAATTCAGCGCTTCATTTTTTTAACACTGTCCCAACTATATTGAAAAGACCCTATAGCACAGGCGATTTTGGGTAGACGCCCTCCGCTATAAGGTACCTAAAAGAAAACAATCAAACGTAATTAAAAACCTATTTTCTACTTACATAATTTAAACTCTTTTATTCTTTTAAATTTGAATATATTTGCAATAATTTATCTACAACAACATCATGAGAATGATAATTTTCAACATACTGTCTGCCTTTTTTTCCAAGCTCTACACGTAATTCTGGATTTACAAGTAACTTTTTGACTTGTTCGTATAAATTATTGGGGTTGGAGTTAACAATCGGCAAATTAGATGGAAACATAGGTATGAGATCCGAACGAATATAGGCTAATACAGGTTTCCCTAATGCCATCCCTTCCACACTAAATAATCCGTACGATCCACATAAAACTTGATCTATTATAATATCTGCATCCCTGTAGAACTTAATCGCATCGTCATGTTTCATTTTTTCAATCCGTATATAGTCAAATTCGTAATTCTCCTTTAACTTTTCTATTGTCTTTTCAACATAGAAAGTCCCCTTAAATTCTGGATTTGTTGGTGCATGTAGAATTAACGGCCTTTCCTTACTAACCTTGGGATATTTAAGAGTGAAAGATCCAAGGTCTATTGCAATTGGCAACACGTGTACCTTATCATAATAGTCCTTCACATAATCATACACTTCATAGTCTTGAACAATTGCCTCTTTGATGTATTTAGTAATTTTCAATAATTTTTCATGTATTTCTTCATTTGGAGGTGAATCTCCTGTGAATACATATGCGTTATTGATTCTGGCTAAGTCATGAAACCTTACATCATTTCCCCAATGATGCATAATCATTTTTTTGTTTCTTTGCTTGATTTCTGGCAAATCTGAGAATCCAGGACAAAGTGTTGTTCCGTAATGAAAATGGAATAGGTCAAACGAATCGAGGATCTCCTGGTATCCTTCATGGAGCCCCTCTTGATTCGTATTGATTAGATTATCTTGATATCCTAGATAAGAATGAAAGGTATTATAACCAACTGCAAAGTATCCCCTTTTATTCAGAGCGCTACTTAATATCCCCATTTGTCCAGCAATTTCAGTTGTACCGTGAAATATTCTCATCCGTTTCAACTCCTTTTAGCCAGGTATAGGTTTTTTTTATACCTTCCTCTAGGGAGTGATGTTTATTCCAATTTAATTCAGCTTGTATTTTCTCTGCATTGATACATCTCCTCTGTACCACATCTACTTTTCGTTTAGGTGCAAACTTTACTGGGAGATCTTCATACCCTGTCATTTTTCGAATAACTTTTGCCAGGTCGAGAACACTCGTTTCAATTCCAGTTCCTACATTGTATACAGAACCGATTGCTTTCTCTTCCTGAACCACCAACAAAACCGCATCAAGTGCATCTTCAACATAGGTAAAATCTCTCGTCTGGCTTCCGTCTCCATAAATAACCATAGGTTCCTGATTCTTTACAGCTTCAAAAAACTTGGAGACAACCCCACAATAAGGATTAGAAGCAAGTTGTCCAGGGCCGTATACGTTTGAAAATCTTATAATACTTATCGGCAAATGATACAGATGATGATAAACGTGGCAGTAGTGCTCCATCGAAAATTTACTTGCTGCATAAGGAAGACTAATATTATAGTAGTCCTCTGGTGTTGGTAAAATTTTTGCATCACCATATACAGAAGTAGTGGATGCATATACAAATCGTTTAAGTCTAGGACAGCATTGGACAGCCTTACGTAATAACAAACTGCCACCGTAAAGATTAGTATTGAAGTCTGCTTCAATATTCTCTACTGATAGGACTAAATTTTTACATGCAAAATGGAAGATGTACTCAACATGAGGTAGTACTTCTTCCAGAATGTTTTCATTTGTGAGACTTTCATGATAAAAAGATATTTGCTCTGATTGGGGAATGGCTGCTCTATTTCCTGTTGATAAATCATCAATAATATAGATATGGTCACATAATGGGAGTAACTTTTTTACAAGTTGTGACCCTAAAAACCCTGCTCCTCCTGTAACCATAACTTTTCCTAGTTTCATTGAGTTTCTCCTTCCTTTCTAATCAAATTCACTGTCGAAAACGATGATAAAGGTAATTGGATCACTTGTTTAGTCAGATCAGATTGATAAATAGCAAAAATTGTTTCTAGGGCTTTTTTGCCCTCTTCTCCACTTATTAGTAGATTTTGAGTGTCTGAATTGATCGCTTCCATGAAATTTTGGTACATATAAATCTGTTCATTTCCATCGTCAGCAAGCTTAATCAACTCTTCCAAACTTGTATTTTCTCCCTCAATATACCATCGGGAAATGGTATTTAAAGTTGGGCCCCCTTTGAGGGAAATCGTTCCCTTTTCTCCAAATATAGATAAAGAATATCCTAGATTATCTGGCTGGGTGATTATATTTGCCTCTACAATCCCTTTTGCATTATTTTGAAAGTTTAATATTCCTAAAGCAATATCTTCCGTTTCTTTTTGTGCTGATGCATTTTCACAAATCTCACCATATACAGTTTTAACATCGCCTAGGAACCACTGAAGCAAATCAACTAAATGAATTCCTTGATTGATTAACATTCCACCATCACTGTTCCACTTTCCTCTCCAAGAAGCTGCAGAATAGTAGTCCTGTGAACGGTTAATCCGTATTGACACCACTCCTAAATATGGTTTTCCAATTTTCCCCTCATCTACTACCTTTTTAATTTTTTGCATCAACGGTCGAAATCTTAGCTGATGACAAACCATAAGCACCTTCTCTTTCTGTTTTGCCAATTGAATCAATTCATTAGATTCTTCAATAGACAAAGCCATTGGTTTTTCTAAAATCACGTGCTTATTTGATAATAAAGCTGCTTTAGCCATTTGTGCATGTAGTCCAGAGATAGAGGTAATAATGATTGCATCAATTTCTTGATTTGAGAGCATTTCTTCGTAATTTTTATAACCCTTCATTGGGTGAGTTTTTCCGGAATTATCTTGGTAAAATTGCTTGGATTCCTCCATTCTAACTTCAAGTAAATCACTAAGTGCGACTAACTGTGCCTCTTCACAATTGGATAAAGCCTGTATATGTTTTCTAGATATATATCCACAGCCAATCAATCCAAATCTAATTGTCATTTTTCACCCCTCCTGTTTTGCATAAAATAGATATAATTTTATCCTGTTCATCTTCTGTTAAAAAAGGATGCATGGGAATGGCAAATAGTCTTTCTGATACCGACTCTGACTGTGGCATGTCCCCTTTTTTATACCCAAGGAAGGCATATACTTCTTGGAGATGCAAGCAAAGAGGGTAGTACACGCCTGATTGAATCTGAGATTTAGATAGTTCGTCCATTATTTCTTCTCTCATAACAGACTCAACACAGAACAAATGATATATGTGGGTTCGGTTATCCGCTTCAAAA
Source organism: Bacillus carboniphilus (assembly GCF_039522365.1). Classification (GTDB taxonomy): domain Bacteria; phylum Bacillota; class Bacilli; order Bacillales; family JC228; genus Bacillus_BF; species Bacillus_BF carboniphilus. Next base: position 37,113 of record NZ_BAAADJ010000020.1, read on the forward strand.
GGTAATTTAATGTGAGGTGAATTCTGGAGATACTGTTGATAACGTTTCGCTAGATTTCTTCTATTTTCATTCCATTCGTCTATTTTTTCTAGATTTATCAGTAAAATGGCTGCATGAATCTCATCAAGCCGACTATTGTACCCAATACGATCATGAAAATATTTTTGTGTGGACCCATGAGTCCGAAGTTTTCTTATATTTTCAGCCAATTCTTTATTGGAGGTCGTAATAATCCCTCCGTCTCCCATTGTCCCCAGGTTTTTTGTCGGAAAAAACGAGAAACAGGCTGCGTCTGCTAAACTTCCAACTGGCTGATTGTTGTATGTTGATCCAAACGCTTGGCATGCATCTTCAATCACGTAAAGATGATGTTTTTTTGCAATTTCCATGATTTCATTCATATCCGCTGGTTGTCCGAACAAGTGAACTGGAATTATCGCTTTTGTAGCCGATGTGATTTTCCTTTCAACTTCAGAAGGGTCAATATTATAGGTAAGTGGGTTAATATCTGCAAATACTGGTACAGCTCCCACCCTCGATATAGCCTCTGCACTTGCAAAAAAAGTGAACGGAGTAGTGATCACTTCATCTCCCTTTCCTATACCTAACGCATCTAGAGTCAAAACAAGGGCATCTGTACCATTAGCAACTGCTATTGCATCAGACACCCCAATTCTTTTTTCAATTCTTTCCTCAAGTTCTTTAACCCTTGGTCCTAGAATGTACTGCCCACTTGCAATAACCTCATCTATTTCCTGTAGAATTTCTTTTTTAACACTCTCAAACTGACGTTTTAAGTCCACTAGATTAATCATTTTCTTCCCCTTCTTTTCTATCTCAAATTTTATACTGTCCTATTACTTTTTTGAGATCTTGATTTTATTTTTTCAACATAACCTATGACAGATGATACTGGTGCGGAACGGCAAAAAACCTAGTTTCCTACTTTAATTAAGGTTTATCGCTCTTAAAAATTGATTTACTAGCGTTCACTTCTTACTAGACTCATTGGATTCCCTTTTTTTGCCTAAATTTCTACAATTCAGATGTTTGTCCATTCCCTAACAAGACAAAATGCATACATTACAATAACTGACATCAGTTGAAAGGGTGATAAATAAAATGGAAGTACATGATGAACTTGTAATGGCTAAAGAGACAGTTGCTGTTATTGGTCTAGGCTTTGTTGGGCTACCTTTATCAGTTATGCTGGCTGAAAAGGGGTTCCATGTAACAGGAATCGATGTGGACAACAGTAAAATAAATAAAATTATGAATTTCCAAAGTTATATTGGAGATATTGATAATTCAAGGTTAAAGAAAGTTGTAAACAACGGATGGTTACATCCAACTTCTAATTTTGATGAAATAAGAGCAGTTAAAAATATTATTATTTGTGTTCCGACACCTCTGACAAACGATAAAAAACCTGATATACAATTTATCCTTAAAGCAGGAAAGGAAATTCAGAAGAGACTGCAAAGTGGCCAACTTATTATATTAGAAAGTTCCACTTTCCCTGGTACTACTAAGGAAATTTTATTGCCTATACTAGAAGAAAGTGGATTAAAAGTAGGTACAGACTTTTTTCTAGCAAATTCTCCAGAAAGAATTGATCCTGGAAATAGTAAATATTCTGTAGATGAAATCCCTAAAGTAATTGGTGGTATTACAAATAAGTGTAAGGAAGTGGCAGTCTCATTTTATAGAAAGGTTTATAAGACGGTTGTCCCTGTTACCTCAGCAGAAGCAGCAGAGTTTACCAAACTCCTAGAAAATACATTTAGGTTTGTTAACATCTCCTTTATTAATGAGATGGCCATTCTTTGCGAGCAATTAAAAATCGATATCTGGGAGGTAATAGAAGCCGCCTCAACTAAACCATATGGTTTTACTCCGTTTTATCCAGGTCCTGGAATAGGTGGCCATTGTATTCCTGTCGACCCATTATATCTTCAATGGAAACTGAAGCAATTAGATACAACAAGTGAATTCATTTCAATCTCTAGCCAAACAAATGAGAGAATAATCGAACACATCACAAGCCGTGTTGAAAAGATTCTGAATCCTACTTCTCTATCCTCGGCAAAGATTCTTATTTACGGGGTTACTTATAAAAAGGACGTGGCAGATACAAGGGATTCTACTGCTATAGAGGTGATGAAACAATTAAGACAAAAAGGGGCCGACGTCCAATATCATGACCCTTACGTTCCGTTATTAAATATTGCAGGTGATATATATGCATCCAAGGATATGACGGAGGATTTACTGCGTGAAATGGACTGTGTCATCATTTTAACTGACCATGCCGTTATACCGTTGGAGCAAATCGTAACCCATGCACGAATTGTTTTTGATACGAAAAATGTAACAAAGGGCCTGAATGAATCTTCCTTAATTGTCCGCTTAGGTGAAGGTAGTATCGACCTTTAAATAGGACAGGCAATTTTTTTGAAAAATATTAGATAGATACTTTACATGAAGTAGAATTTGATTTTTTAAAAGATTTTACTGTATTCAAAAATTTATACACCATATACCGCGACTGGAGTCACAAATGTACGGTAGTGGTCATAAAACTGACACAAGGATTACACTATGAAAATCCCATTTTTTTTGTCGCTTGAAAGCCATCCTTATAAACTAGGATAAGGACAAAGCCTGTATCTAGATTACAAATATAAGACATAGACACAGGCTTTTTTTCTTCCAAAATACCATTCCAAAAGGAAATTTTTATCTATTTGTTATTCACCTGTTCATCATAGATTTGGGCTATCTTGGCACTGTTGGTATTCATATTATGATATTGCTCTACATATTTTCTCCCTTTAACGCCTATATCCTGCAGTTGATCTGGTTCTTCTAATAAACCTTTGACTACATTCACAATCGTGTCAGGATTTGCAGTTATAATTGGAAGGTCTTTAGAATATTGATCACGCATGAATTCACTTATATAACAAATGACCGGTTTCCCCATTGCCATAGATTCAACAGCAAGTAAACCATAACTTCCAATATGAAGTTGATCGATAATTAAATCAGCGGACTGATATAGTTGTTTGGCTTTTTCATGAGACATACCTTGAATGATTTGAAAATCAAAGTCATATGACTCTCTCAATTCTTCCATTGCCTTTAGAATATATGGTGTCCCCTTAATTTCCGGGGACGTTGGAGCATGTACAATGGTAAATTTTTTATTATTTGGATGTGCCTTTGGTTTATACACCTCAAGGTCCACCATTAAAGGAACAATATAAACTTTTTTATAATAATTTTTGACATACTGATATAGTTCTTCATCTGCAACTACACATGCTTCTATTTGGTTACCTAACATAGAAAGTTTGTTTTTTATCCATCTTTCATTTAAAACCTTTGCCTTCGCGAAAGGGTTTGTCTTTAATGCCTCGGAAAGAATTCTTACCTCACTCCCCCAATGGTGCATAAGAATTGGTTTTTGTTCATTTTTAATGAGTTGAATATCCGATTGTGTTTGAGTAAGTGAAGTGCCGAAGTGAAAATGGAAGAGATCGTAATAAGGAATAATTTCAGAGGAAAATCGAGTTAGTTTGTTTCCTATTTGATGTTTGTTCTCTTTTGATATTGGCCACATATAATTAGATGAATAATTAAGATAAGTAGGAAAATAATTTAATGTATTATTTCGATATCCGAGCTTTTGCGTCCCTTTGGCAATTGTATTCATCTGGTTCGCAATTTCAATTGTGCCTTGAAGAATACTTAATTTCTTATTAGCCAAAGAGTTCGTAGGTTTGATAGCTGATGTTAATAAATCCTTTAAAGAATGCAAAGTTTTGTTATCTTCAAACTCATATAAGCCTCTCCATATCCAAAGCCAACCATTCTCCAAATTTTCTTGCTTGATAGCAGATAAAGCTTGTTTTATATAAAAATTTGGAGATTCAATGTCCATTTCTGAATCCGATAAAAATGAATTTTCTTGTTCGGAGTTAGTAATATTTAAAATCTTCAATGCCTCTTTTTTGTAAATATTAGTCATTTCATTTCCTCCTTCAAGGTAAGTCCTCTTTTATTTTATGAACGGTAGAATAAAATGTTTATTGGTTACAAGTAATTGTAATTATTGAACCATAAAGCAGTGGCTAAAGAGTCTATATATGAAAAGGAGAAAGCCCACACCCCTACCTCGGAAAGCGGGCCCACTTAAATGGAAAACAACAGTCAAGTTTAACGGTGTCAAAACGAAAGACCCTGTCATTGTTGACAGGGTCCTTTTTCCTTTAAACTCGATCTTCTTCTTTAATATCGTTAATCGGTACAAAGACTTCTACATGTCTATATAGATTTACAAATTCAGCTGGAAGAATCCCACCGAATTCTCCATCTAAATTTAACTGCATTTTTTGTTCGGAAGTAACCTTAACCCTATTGGCCTTTGTATAGATAACATGTTCATCATAAATATGTTCTCCGCGAATAGCCAAAGTCGCCAGACGAATAAATTCTGCTAAATTCGTTTTCTTTAAAACAAGTAAAGTAAACATTCCATCATTTAATGAGGCATCTGGAGCTAGTTTTTCAAAGCCGCCGACTGAATTGGTATTTGCAATAAGAAATAACATGATTTCCCCTTCAAATTCTTTCCCGTCGTACTCAATTCGTGCATTCGTTGCTTTGATGGAAGGAAGCATTTCTACCCCTTTCATGTAATAGGCAAGCTGTCCTAGCATGGTTTTCAGTTTACTTGGTACCTCATATGTAAGCTCGGTTAAGCGGCCACCACCTGCTATGTTAATAAAATATTTATCATTCATTTTCCCAATATCTATGGGAATGCTATCACCGTTTATGATAATATCAATCGCTTTTGGAATACTTCTTGGGACACGAATAGCTCTAGCGAAATCATTCGTGGTTCCCATTGGGATTATTCCCAATTTAGGACGATATTCTTTTTCAGCTAAGCCATTCACAACCTCATAGATTGTCCCATCCCCACCCGCCGCGATGACCACATCGTATTTGCGCTCTACAGCTGTTTCTGCTGCTTTTGTGGCATCACCTTCTCCGGTTGTTGCATGACATGAAGTCTCATAACCAGCCTCTTCTAGTCTTTGAAGCACCTCTGGTAAATGCTTTCGAAACGCTTCGCGTCCTGATGTAGGATTATATATAATTCGTGCTCTTTTCATCATAATCATCCTTTTTGGCCTGCAATATTTTCCACTATTTAACATAATAACTATGGTTTTTCATAAAATCAATCCATAATATACAGTATGGGCGAAAATAGGCAAATACAAAATAAAAAAGAAGGAAATCTCCTTCTTCTTAAAAAATTTTAATTGTTCATTTTATCAAAGCACAATCTTTACGGTGTTTGTTGAACAATCAGGGAGTATGCATTAAGGATATGTATTCCCGAAGCTGATTCTTCAAACAAGGAAACATTTTTTGGATTGTATGGTTCTTCTCCATATTCAGTAATGTCCTCTTGTTTTTCAAACTTTAACTCTTCTACATTTGTAGATACTTGTTGAACTCCAAGTGCTTCCAATCCAATTGGATGGTCTTTTTCCAGATATACCGATATCTCATGACTATCTTTTATAACCCAATCGCCTAGCATCATTCGCGGCTTTAATATAATCGGTGCGTATTCTCCCATTACCTCAAGATTCACATGCTGAGGAATAAGAATTGTGGGATTCATTGTGTAATAAGTGGAGAATGGCCCCGCTGTTCTTGCCGGTTTTTTGATTGTAACAAAGAGAGTATCGCCTTTTTTAGTTGCTGTAATATAGTCTTCTGTCCTCTGTATTTTTCCAGCTTCTCTATCAAACTCTCCGGAATATGTACCAAAAATGGATAGAGTTGATGAAGGGGATGTTTCAAGAGTTAGTGTACTCTCACTTTGGCTCTTCACCACAACGCGTTCAATCTCGTCATTCAGTGATTGATCATACTCTGGTAATTCCATTGTTAAGTACTCCCTCATTAAGAGTCTTTCGACATAATCCGTAATACCAATCTGTGATAAGACTACAAATGCTAAACCAACCATACCCAACATACCTACAAAAAAGATACTCAATATATCATATCTCAATCTTTCTTTTCCCGCTCTTTGAAGCCAAAGATAAAGTAACACCTCGACTCCTAGAACAATAAAAATAAATGGCCACCAGCTAACCAACATATGGTTTACATTCACTTCAGTAAACTGAGAAACCAGAAGAGTAATCCCTAATATAAGCAAGGATGCCCCCATTGAAAATGTACCAACTCGCCATGTTCTCATTCGCTAATCTCCTCTTTCTTTTGTGAGGATTGACCCATTAACAGCTTGATTCCCCCTATAATTAAAAGAATACAGATAATTGTTGTTTGGAAATAGCGATGGAACCAGTAATAGATATCCACATCAAATATTCTTTGTATGACTGGAGCAAGCCCTGGTAACAATGCGTTCGCTGAGAAATAGTAAAGACCGATGAAGACCAACCCAAATCCTACCCATTTTTGATGATTCACAATATGAGAGATAATTGGGATATCCTCCTGTGCTTCATCCGTTTTAGAAGCTTTTTGCAACCCATCGAAAAAGCTATAGAACCATATAATTGGGATCAAGAATAGGAAAACCCCTAACCGTAATACATCTAAGACGTAAATGGCAAAAAGAAAAGCTGCCATCAATTGAATTCCACGCTTTTGCAACCCTAGATACAAATGTCCGGCTCCTGGAAAAATAGATAGGAAGGTTGCAATCGCCTTACTCTTCTTCCCTTCCTCGTTCCTTCGTTCAAAGTCCTCAAGGATAGTTCGATCTACTAATTCTTCTCCACGACGTTTCTTTTCTAATAGCTGCATCGCATCAAAAAATCCATAGAACCAAATAACAGGTAACAATAGTAAGAAAATCAAAAACTCACCACGATGGGATATGAATGTTACAAAAAACACCATAACACCCAGTCCTAGAAAGGCCGCTAATAAAGTTATTCCTCTATTCATCAAACCTAGTTGAAAGTGACCTAATCCAGGTACGAACGATAAAATAATGGTGTAGAACCGCTCCGTATCTGTTTGTACTTCACTAGTTGGATCTCCTTCTCTTTTATTCATAATTTTCGAAGCGGTGATACCTGTGTCAATGATATTGATGACATAAAGAATACCTGCCCCTAAAAATCCAAGGGCAATAAATTCACCTCTCCAAGTGATTTCATGTAAGATAAAACCTGCTATGGGACCACCAAAAACCCCGGCCATATAGAATAATGCTCTTATGATTTTTCCAAGATACAAAAGCCCTCCACCAGGGAAAAAAGCTAATAAAAACGCTATAATTGGATTTTTCATTCTTGATTCGCCTCCTTATTTTTAATTTCCCATTCGTCAAACAATGTCAGTGTTTTATTCATCACCGTCTCGGTTACTGATGGTCGTTGTTCTTGGGCTGTATTTTCAAAATTATCTACAAATCCTGTCATCGATTGAAACACCCCACTAAACGTTAATAAAAGGGTAAAACCTGCTGCCGCTGCATAATGAAAAATGGTCGATTGGACGAACGATCTTTCTTTTTTCTTCTTAGACATTTTGACCCCATGTGCTACTGATTGTAACTCTTCTCCCCCTTGAATGAGTGTCATCACATCATCCGTAAAGGTCGAGCTTAAAGGAGTCGGAAGTGCTTCCGACTGATGTGAGATAGCTTCACTATACACCTCTATACAGGTCTCACAGCTGTATAAGTGATTTTCATAATCCAATTGCACATCTTCTGCCAATTCACCATTCACATATTTCAACCATTCTTCAAATGGTATATGTTTCATATAAAATCGTCCTCCTCCCAATTTTCTTTCATCCACTTTCGTGCACGATACAGCTTCATTTCAATCGTTTTTACCTGTGCTTCATGCTCCTCTGCTAACTCTTGATAGCTTTTTTCCTTTATGTAAAAGCCAAAGACCACACCACGATAACCAGCCGGTAGTTCATTTAGTCTTGAGCGGATTAAGTCTAATTTCGCTTCTTTAAAATATTGATTCTCAACACTTTGATTAGTCGGAACCTGATAGTCTTCATATACTGAGTTTGAAGATTCCTCACGCTTTCTAAACGCTTTCCGCTTCATGTCTATTGCATGATTAGTGGCTATTCGTGTAATCCAAGTTTTAAAACCTTGATGTTCATATTGGGGGAGAGAAAGATAAATTTTGAGAAAAATATCTTGAGCCGCATCTTCAGCATCCTGTTCGTTGCGAAGAATCCCATAGGCGACTTTAAATATGTATCCTTGATATTGTTCAACAATCAGGCGAAAGGCGTGTGAATTGCCCAATTTGACCTGATTGATTAATGGCTGTATATCTATTTTTCTCCCCCCCTCCAGCTTGATCAATCCTAACCACTACTTTAATAAACGAAACATAAAAAGAAAACCCTACATTGTTTATAAGAAATAAACCTCAATTTCTTGGAGTATCAAGAAGTTGAGGTTTGCAATTGAATTAAATCAGTTTTATATCAGGGATTCTTAAATTTAGGTGAGGGCATCGCAGGCTTTCCTTACGGACACTGGTTCCGAAATCAAAGCAGAAACTACTTTTTTATAAAAAAAATCACCTGTGGCCGTTATCTTTCATGAAAACCAGGTTTTTGATGAATTAACCGATTCTATGTCCGTAACCTAAGCCATTTTTTCTCAAGGTTTGATTCTGCACCACTCTAACTTTTCTTCAACTTTTCAATAAACACGGATTCCTTCTTCATTTGTATCATCTTCCATTAATGCTCTATCAACTAAAGCTTCATCATTCGATTCATCTCCAACTATCTCACTTTCATCTAATTCTTCCTCACTCACTACATCTTCCACTATTTCACTGAATACTTTCGCTTTTTTCCCCTCTTCAGCTTCTACTATTTCACTGGCAGCAAATTCTTCCTCACTCAGGACTTCTTCCACTATTTCGCTGTCGGCTACTTCTTCCTCACTCACAACATCTTCCACTATTTCGCTGTCAGCTATTTCTTCCTCACTCACGACTTCTTCCACTATTTCGCTGTCGGCTACTTCTTCCTCACTCACAACATCTTCTACTATTTCGCTGTCGGCTATTTCTTCCTCACTCACAACATCTTCCACTATTTCGCTGTCGGCTACTTCTTCCTCACTCACAACATCTTCCACTATTTCGCTGTCGGCTATTTCTTCCTCATTCCCTGGTTCTTCTGTAGTTGGTTCTTCCTCTATTACCTCACTCAATGATTCTTCTGTTGCCTCTTCCTCATCTTCACTAACTAATTCTACGGATGCCACATCTTCATATAGATCCTCTTCTATTTCATCTTCAATATTTCCAAGGGGTTCTTCTTCATTTTCCATCATTAATTCATTTACAAAACTTTCATACACATCCGTCAGTAACTCTTCTTCAAGTGTACTACTTGATTCTCCCTCTTCTTCTACAGTAATATTGGATTCTTCCATTTCTTCTAGAACTATTGCCTCACCCCTACTGGATTCCTCTTCCTCATCTTCATCTATCTGTATTTCACCCATGCTGGATTCTTCTTCTTCGATACTATTCCATGATACTTCCACTTCATCCAGCATAGTTTCCCCGCTGCTACTGGATTCCTCTTCCTCATCTTCATCTATCTGTATCTCACCTATGCTGGATTCTTCTTCTTCGATACTATTCCAAGATTCTTCCACTTCATCCAGCATAGTTTCCCCGCTGCTACTGGCTTCCTCTTCCTCTACAGCCATTTCCTCGCTACTACTAGACTCCTCCAACTCTTCTTCAACTTCTTCTCCGCTGCTGCTGGATTCCTCTTCCTCTACAGCCATTTCCTCGCTACTACTAGACTCCTCCAACTCTTCTTCCACTTCTCCGCTGCTGCTGGATTCCTCTTCCTCTATAGCCATTTCCTCGCTACTACTGGATTCCTCCAACTCTTCTTCAACTTCTTCTCCGCTGCTGCTGGATTCCTCTTCCTCTATAGCCATTTCCTCGCTACTACTGGATTCCTCCAACTCTTCTTCCACTTCTCCTCCGCTACTACTGGATTCCTCTTCCTCTGCAGCCACTTCCTCGCTACTACTGGACTCCTCTTGTTCTTCCACTTCTCCTCCGCTGCTACTGGATTCCTCTTCCTCTACAGCCACTTCCTCGCTACTACTGGACTCCTCTTGTTCTTCCACTTCTCCTCCGCTGCTACTGGATTCCTCTTCCTCTACAGCCACTTCCTCGCTGGACTCTTCCGGTATAAAATCCGTTCCTTTCCACAGTGACGAATACATTTTATGAGAAAGAGTACTTGACTCTGATAAATCGACAACTTCAAACCTTTTTACGCTTGAGTCTTTTGGGAAAAAAGGCATACTCATAAAGAATAACCCTCCTTTATAAATCTATTTATTCTTTATAAAATATGGCTTGTTTTTGCTAAAGGTGACCAATACCCAAGCCTATTATGAAAATTTGTTCACATAATAAAAATGACCTTTTCAAATACGTAATAAAAAGAACAAATGCGCAAGCGCACTCGTAAGCCCCGGCTTGTCTTGTGACCTCGAGCTGCTTTAAAGCATCATCTATCGATCATGCTTTAAGCAAGTTATTCTTGAGACGTATTTTCAATGAAGAACTGGCTAGAACGCTGGAGCTGGCCGGAGACCAATTTCATTCAAAGTTGTACACAAGCGGAGATTTTATAATTTCCTAAACAATTAAGAAAACTCGCCGATTGGCGAGCCTTTAGGCGGTGAATAGAGGTAGTTGCCCTTATACTATATACTTAAAAATTTCACCTGCGTTGAATTACTTCTTTGCAAAAATTTTAGACTTTCATTATTCCTTCGTTACTTTTGTTAATTTTCCATTTTTTACTGATTCAAAAACTGCATCCATGACAAGCTGCTTTTGATGTCCATCCTCAAAGAATGGAAGATCAGGGTGTTTTTCATCGTCTCTTAAGTAATTGTAAATGGCATCAATGTGTGCGTAGAAAGCGTGATAATATCTTTCTGCTCTTTTATGGAGGGTTTCAGGAACCGGCTCTAAGTTAAGCTCAACTTCTTCGAAACCTTCATCACCGACTGCCAGTAGCATCTTCTGGTCATTCAAAATTTGGATTGTCCCCTTTGTTCCATAAATACGTAGAGAAGAACCAAAGCCATGACGGACAGGTGTTACGGTTTGAAGAGTAAAGCTTGCTCCACTTTGTGTATCACCCGTAATCGTGAAGAGATCATCCGTTGTTCTTCGTTCCATTACTTCTCCCGCTTCATTTTTCAACTCCGGTACCACTGTTTTTAAACGTCCAAATACTTTTGTAATTTTTGAGTCGGTCAACCAATGGATTGCATCGACCATGTGAGAACCGAGTGCACCAAACATTCCACCGTATGCATTTTTATCTCCAAGCCAACCACGTGGTGCGGTCGTTAATCCTTTATAGCCTGGCATACTTGTTTCAAAATCTATATGTATGATATCACCTAGTATACCCTCTTCAATTAGACGTTTTGCTTTTTGTCTAGTAGGTTGGAATCTCCACTCGAGGTCTATAAAACCAGTCTTTTTCCAATGATTTTTCAACTGAATTAACTGTCTAGAGTCATCTGCTTTCGTTGTAAAAGGCTTTTCACATAACACATGGTGCTTTGTTACAATTGCTTCTTTCGCCATTTCATAATGTTGTGTTGGGATAGAAGAAACCACAATTAAATCTAGTTCTTCATTGCGAAGCATTTCCTTCCAATTTGTATAGACATTGGTAAAGCCTGTTTTTTTAGTAATTTCTTCACTGGTTTGCCCTGAAACAGAACTTATGGCTTGAACATTGAACCCCGGATGCAAATCAAAAATTGGCCCTTGCACTAACCCACCGAAGCCTGTACCAATTATCCCTACATTATATTGTTTCATTCTTTTCCCTCCTGATGACCTACTCATTTTGTCCCTATTATAGCATGTACATGTTACAGACTGATTAAGAGAATATGCCATTATGGGGAGAAAGACTCGCCAGAACAGTGGGTTTTCAATAAAAAACAGCCATGAAGGCTGTTAGTTCGTATGTTTATTTTGACTTTTCTTCTTTACATTATCATTCGGTGAATCACCAGTACCATTCTTACTTTTACTATTAGGTGTCCCGTATATTTGATTATCATTTGTTACTTCGGCACCCTCTAAAAACTTAGACTTTGTTTTCATTTTTCATCATCTCCTACAACAGTGTTTCCGATTTTTGGCTTTGTTGTTTGCTTGGACTTTTCAGTACCCTTTTTAAAGCCAGCTTCTGTAGTCCCTGTTGACATTAAGGGCTGTCTAACATCATCTTGATTTTCTTGCCTTTGATACAATCTATCCTCCCCTTTCTTGCTTTCCTATTATTTGTTGGGGAGGATATAAACATACAAAAAACCACCCTACAGGTGGCTTCTTTAATTAAAGAACTTTTTCCTTTAGTGTCGTCAAAATGCTATAGGCAACTTCATCCCATAAGCTATCATCTGTCACATAACTTTTCTTTAATTTTGTATAGAATTCTCTTTGTTTTTCTTCAAAAGTAGGATCTTCTTTATCCGGAAGTTCTGCACGACCTGATTGCACTATTTGTTGAAGCTTTGGTGCACGAGGACCCCAAACTGCTTTTTCTTCACCATTCTCATCAATGAAAACAAAAATTGGAATCGCACGCGATGTTCCATTTGTTAAGTATTGATCCATTAGTTCTAAGTTCTGATCTCTCAGTAAGAAGCGGACCTCCATTCCAATGTGATTCGCCATTTTCACCAAGATTGGATTATTTAATAGTGCGTCTCCACACCAGTCTTCTGTTAGAACAATTGCTCTTAAATTAGCGTCTTTAATTTTTTCGAGCAATTCAGCGTCATCTTCGTCAAGTTTAAAGCTATCTAAGATGCTTACCATTTCTTCCTTGTTTACGGTCATACCATCTATATATTGATCAAATGTTAATCCTTTTTCAAACCACTGTGTTAATGACATAATAGTCCTCCTTGTCTAATCTCTTCTCCATAATAAATTACGAAAATTGTAAGGAAGTTACGAGGAAATAGACTTGCTTTAAAAGAGAATTTCGGCGGTGAAGGCAATTAGTGAAAAATAAAAAGGAAGTAGAGAAAGGATCTATTCTCCACTTCCATTCGTTATTGGGTTAACTTTGGCGGACACACGTTCCGTTATTTTTTATGAAAATGCCAGTTTTCGAGGTTCAGATTTAACGAAAATCCAACGCCATCTTGACCTATCGTTTTTGAATTTCCTGTCTGAGTAATTGGTTTACTTTTGGTGGGTTCGCTTGTCCTTTTGTAGCCTTCATGATTTGGCCGACTAGGAAACCTAGTGCCTTTTCTTTACCCTCTTTAAAATCTTGGATGGATTGAGGATTCGCATCTAAGATTTCGGCTACTATTTTCAATAGCTCGCCCTCATCAGATATTTGAACCAGCCCTTTTTCCTTCACAATCTTTTCAGGGTTTCCACCATTTTCAATTAATTCTTTAAAGACCGTTTTTGCAATTTTGGATGAGATGGTTCCATCTTCAATGAGTTTAATCATGCCCGCTAACCCTTCAGGCGATAAGGCTATATCATGTAATTCCATTTGATTAGCGTTTAAGTAGGCAGACAGTTCACCCATGATCCAGTTGGAAGCTTGTTTCGCATCAGCTCCCGCTTCCAACGTTGCTTCGAAAAAGTCGGACATTTCTCTTGTCACTGTTAAAACTCCGGCATCATAAGACGGCAGTCCTAACTCTTCTACATATCTCTTCTTCCGCTCATCTGGAAGCTCAGGAATTTCCGCACGAACACGCTCTTTCCACTCCTCATCAATGTAGAGTTCCACTAAGTCAGGCTCAGGGAAATAGCGATAGTCGTCGGACCCTTCCTTAACCCTCATTAGAACGGTCGTACTTGTATTTTCATCGAATCGGCGTGTTTCCTGTTGAATTTCACCGCCAGCACGCAAAATCTCAGCTTGGCGTTTTTCTTCATGCTCCAATCCCTTTCTGACAAAGTTAAAGGAGTTTAAGTTTTTTAATTCCGTTTTCGTTCCGAACTCTTCTTGTCCAACTGGTCGTAACGAAATATTTGCGTCACAACGTAGACTACCTTCTTCCATCTTACAGTCCGAAACACCGGTATATTGAATAATGGACTTCAGTTTCTCTAAGTATGCGTATGCCTCTTCCGGAGTGCGGATGTCTGGTTCCGAAACAATTTCAACCAGTGGTGTTCCTTGTCGGTTAAAGTCAACTAGTGAATATCCATCACTTGTATGACTTAGCTTCCCAGCATCCTCTTCCATATGAATGCGCGTAATCCCAATTCGTTTCTTATTACCGCCTACTTCAATTTCTATCCAGCCATTTTCTCCAATTGGCTTATCAAATTGTGAAATCTGATAAGCTTTTGGATTATCCGGGTAAAAGTAGTTTTTCCGATCAAATTTTGTAACCGTAGCTACTTCACAATTTAAGGCCATTGCAGCTTTCATAGCGAACTCGACTGCTTTTTTATTAAGTACTGGCAGTACACCTGGATATCCTAAGTCAATGACGCTCGTGTTTGTATTTGGCTCCGCTCCAAAATGGTTCGGACTTGCCGAAAATATTTTGGATTCTGTTTTTAACTCTACGTGGACTTCTAACCCAATTACTGTTTCGAAATTCATCTCTATTTCCCCCCTTTACAGACTAGGCTTTTGTTGATGATACGTGGTCGCTTGTTCAAATGCATGAGCTACACGATAGACCGTACTTTCATCAAAATGCCTTCCAATTATTTGTAGACCTAATGGAAGTCCATTTGAGAATCCACATGGCACGGAGATTCCAGGTACACCGGCTAAGTTTACAGGGATAGTTAAAATATCGTTCGCATACATCGTAAGCGGGTCATGTGTTTTTTCTCCCATTTTAAAAGCTGGAGTAGGAGTAGTTGGGCCAATGATTACATCATATTTTTCAAAAACATCTTCAAAGTCCTTTTTGATTAAAGTACGGACCTTTTGAGCCTTTTTATAATACGCATCATAATATCCAGAGCTTAATGCAAAAGTACCTAACATGATTCTTCGTTTTACTTCCTCACCAAAGCCCTCTGCTCTCGTCTTTTTGTACAACTCAATAAGGTTTTCTGCATTCTGTGTTCGATAACCGTAGCGTACTCCGTCGAAACGAGCTAGGTTTGCTGAAGCTTCCGAAGAAGATAATAAGTAATAGGTTGCAACCGCATATTTAGAATGAGGTAGCGATACTTCTTCCCACGTAGCTCCCAATCCTTCTAATACCTTCAAGGCATCTAAAATAGACTGACGAACCTCTTCATTCACACCTTCACCTATGTATTCCTTAGGCACTCCAATTTTAAGTCCTTTAATATCACCAGTTAATGAAGATAAAAAGTTGGGAACATCCACGTTAGCAGAAGTCGAGTCCATTGGATCGACACCTGCAATAGCTTGTAATACGTAAGCATTGTCTTCTACTGTACGAGTAATCGGTCCGATTTGGTCTAAAGATGAAGCAAAAGCAACCAATCCGAATCGTGATACCCGCCCATAGGTTGGCTTTAATCCTACAACACCACAGAAGGCAGCAGGCTGACGTATCGAGCCACCCGTATCAGATCCTAATGAAAATAAAACTTCACCTGCAGCAACAGCAGCAGCGGAACCACCAGAGGATCCACCCGGGACCGCATCTAAATTCCATGGGTTTTTTGTTTGTTTCATCCCTGAATTTTCAGTAGAAGACCCCATTGCGAATTCGTCCATGTTAAGCTTTCCAACCGTTATTATGTTTTGTGACTCAAGCTTGTCCATAATGGTTGCATTATATATGGGATCAAAATTCTCTAAAATTTTGCTAGCACATGTTGTTCTTAGTCCCTTTGTTACAATATTATCCTTAATACCAGCTGGGATACCGAATAATACATTTCCGTTACCCTCACCGATAATGTCATCTAATTTTTTAGCTTTATGGCGAGCATTTTCTTCATCTAATGTTAAAAAAGCTTCAACCTTATCGTCCACCTGTTGGATTCTTTGGAAAGATAGATCAACTAAATCTGAAACGGATATCTCTTTTTTATGTAAAAGTTCATGTATGTCAGCCATACTGCTGTCTAATAAAGACATTTTTCCTACCCCCTACTCAATTATGGAAGGCACTTTAAATTGTCCATCCTTATGGTCTGGAGCATTTTTAAGTACCTCTTCACGTGGAAGTCCTTTTTGTGGAACATCTTCTCTTAGGACATTTTTGATATCAAGGACATGAGAAGTTGGCTCTACATTGGATGTATCGACCTCATTTAAAGCTTCTGCAAATTCAATGATGGAACCTAATTGTTGTTGGAAACGCTCGGCCTCCTCTTCACTAATTTCAAGTCTTGCTAAATTTGCCACATGCTTGACTTCATTTAATGAAATCTTGGACATTATCCCGCCACCTCCGACTTTTTTCGAACAATTGCAATATTAAACATGATATCAATAAACCCTCTTACAGGCAACAGAGCCCTTGATTTCTAAGCGCTTCCATAGAGGATTTTACCAAGAATAAGATGTACTCAGATTAAGCAACTTAAAAGCATGAAAACATTACTACTTTTTGTCGTGTCACTTTTGTCTATGGGAACGATTTTAACAGGTTGTGCAAATAATGACGCAGGTCAAGGAGGGAATAATGATCAACCGCAAAATGTAACATATCAACCTGGAAATCAAAATAATATGCAAGGAACCCCTAACATAAATAGAGAAGATGTTAGAGAAATGATTCCTGATAATCTTCGTCCATATGTAAATGAAGGGGATATTCAAGTAAGACGCTATGAATACCGCTATGGTCAAGTTCCACAAGGAGGAAATGCTCCAGGTGGACAAGCACCACAAGGAACTCCTGGCGCACAAGCCCCAGGAGGAACAGCACCTGGTGGACAAGAACAAGGAACTCCTGGTGGTCAAGAGGGTGAAAATGTTCCAAATAACGAGCCAACAGATGGCACAGTTAAAAACATTGAACGCCAAGTGGTTGAATTAACGAACCAAGAAAGACAAAGAAATGGTTTAAGTCCATTAAAGCTAAATGAAAAGCTTAGCGATGTAGCAAGACTTAAATCACAGGATATGAGAGATAAGAATTACTTCGCTCATAATAGTCCAACTTACGGTTCACCATTTGAAATGATGCAACAATTCCATGTTCAATATCAAACTGCAGGTGAAAATATCGCTGCTGGTCAACGTTCTGCCCAAGAAGTAGTCCAACAATGGATGGATAGCCCAGGACACAGAAAAAACATTTTAAATCCTGAGTTTACTGAAATTGGGGTTGGACATGTTGAAGGTGGAAACATGGGTGTCTATTGGACACAAATGTTTATCAAACCTCGCTAAATTATTTTGAATATAAAGTGCTCGGTTTCTTGTGAGACCAGCACTTTATTTCTTATTTAATATAAAAGTAAGGGAAGACAACATCATGAAAAAACTAACATCATTACTGATAGTATTTCTTTTTGCAATCGGGTTATTTACACAGCCACAAGCTGCGTCAGCACAAACAGATGTCTATTATGTAAAACCCGGGGATACATTATGGAAGATAGCAGTTCGTTACCAAATTGGACTTTCTCAAATCATTAGCGCTAATCCACAATTTGAGAATCCCCATTGGATTTACCCAGGACAAAAGGTTTATATACCGAACATAGATCGAATTAAGGCTATAGAAAATGAAGTCATCCGATTAACAAATCAAGAACGCGCAAAAAATGGACTCCCTGCACTCCAGGCAAACTGGGAGCTTTCACGAATTGCTCGATATAAATCTAAAGACATGAGAGATCGAGGGTATTTTGCCCATAACAGTCCTACCTACGGATCGCCATTTGATATGATTCGTAACTTTGGCGTCAACTACCGGACGGCTGGTGAAAATATTGCGGCTGGTCAGCGTTCGGCTTCTGAAGTTGTCAAACAATGGATGGAGAGCCCTGGACATAGACAAAATATTTTAAATGCAAGCTTTAAGGAAATTGGGGTAGGTTACGCTGAAGGCGGTACCTACGGGGTTTACTGGACTCAGATGTTTATTGCCAAGTAGTTTTTAACTCTAAGCAACGTCTCAAGTAAAAATATGCTGGGACGTTGCTTGATTTTTACCATTGTCATTGGGGCGGGAAATCGCACTCAAATTTCATTATGTTAATGGAGTCGGGAATTCCGCACTCAAATGAATTTTTTCGCACTAAAAGCATGGATTTGCGCACAAAACTACCTATTTTCCGCACTCAAATCTGTTTTTGCACTCAAATTTTAATTTTCGCACCTAAAAACAAATAATCGCACTCAAACATGGGATTTCGCACTCAAACCAACTTTTTCGCACACACGACCCAACTTCCTACCCCAGGCACCCCTCTTCAAAATCAAAACCATGTAAATATTTATATAAATAACAAAAACACCACATTTTTAACTCACTCATACAAGTACAAACAAAAAAATTATCGAATTAAAAGCAAATCAGTTAAAAAACACACCCCAAAATAAAAAAAGATGAGCCCCACAATAGAGACCCACCTTTTCAACAATAAAAACTTATTTTATATCTTCAAGCTGTTCAACCGTTTCATCAAATTCATTTTCCATCTTCTTGTTTGGTTCTTTACCAACATAACTGAAGATAAGAATAGCAACAGTAGCTAAGATGAAACCTGGTACAATTTCATAAAGACTAAATGGAATAACAGCTTCTTTAATTACTTCTCCCGCTTCATTGGTTGTCGGAGTAGAAAGCAGTTTCCATACAACTACAGTAACAGCACCAACAACCATACCTGCAATCGCACCATTACGAGTCATGCGTTTCCAGAATAGAGCAAACAGGATGACTGGTCCAAATGCTGCACCGAATCCAGCCCATGCATAACTTACAAGTGTTAATACCTTCGCTCCACCATTCGCTGGGTCACCAGAGAATGCAAGGATAATTGCAATTAGAGCAATCAGAACAACACCGAATCTTCCAACCCACATTAACTCTTTCTGGGATGCATTTTTACGGAAGAGTGCTTTATAAAAGTCCTCTGCTAATGCACTAGAAGATACTAATAATTGTGAATCAATTGTACTCATAATGGCTGATAAAATGGCAGCTAGTAATATACCAGATACAACTGGATTAAATAGAACTTCTGCAAAGAAAATGAACACTTTTTCACTATTATCGAAATCAGCCGTGATCAGTGGATCTGCTGCGAAGTAGGCAATACCAATAATACCTGTTGCTACGGCACCTACCATCGCAAGAATCATCCATGTCATACCAATACGGCGTGCTTTTGGAACATCTTCTGCTGATTTAATACCCATAAATCGAACGATGATATGTGGTTGACCAAAGTATCCAAGTCCCCAAGCAGCCAATGAAATAATGCCAAGTGCTGTCATACCGTTGAATGGATCAAAATAACCAGCATCCATTGATTTTACTGTTTCAATGGTTTCGTTTAAACCACCTAGTTCAAACAAGGCTACAATCGGTAAAACAATAAGAGCTAGAAACATGAGCAAACCTTGAATGAAATCTGTCCAACTTACGGCTAAATATCCGCCTAAGAAGGTATAAGAAATAATAACAATAGCACCAATAATGAGTCCAGTAGAGTAAGAAAGTCCAAATGTTTCTTGGAATAACAGTCCTCCACCTACAAGTCCTGAGGATGCATAGAAAGTGAAGAAAACCAAAATAACAAGGGCAGAAATTACACGAAGGACTCTAGATTTGTCCTTAAAGCGGTTTTCTAAGAAGTCTGGTACAGTGATTGAATCATCTGCCACTTCCGTATAGGTTCTTAGTCTTGGAGCAACTAACTTCCAATTTAAATATGCACCAACAGTAAGCCCTACACTCATCCAAATAGAACTTAATCCAGTCGCATATGCTAATCCAGGTAGACCTAGTAAGAGCCATGAACTCATATCTGAAGCACCGGCACTTAGTGCGGTAACAGCTGGCCCTAATTTTCTTCCACCTAGTACATAGTCTGATAGATTATTAGTAAGTTTGTAAGATACAATTCCTATTCCTAGCATTGCAATTAAATATACTATAAACGTAATTAACGTCCCTGTTTCCATAAAGTATGGATCAGTCCCCTTCCTTGTCCTAAATTTTTTTGTAACTAAATCTCCATTGACAAAACTATCATTCTTTGTTTCTAGCCGCCGACCTGATTTACTATAACATATAATACTTTTCAGAACAGGTTGAATATTTAGAATGAAGTCGACAAATGTATAAATATTCAACATTTTGATACTATATGTAAGATAAGACCAGCATACGCTTATATCTATTCATGAAATTAAATAAAATTAACCTTCTATTTTTTGGCCTTTCGCATATATTTTTGCATATTTAATGTATGAAGGCTCTTTGTTTTTGGAAAAAAATAGACTGGGAACTTAAGTCCCAGTCCATTCTTTCTCTTTTATAACATTTCTGAAGTTGTACGAGCTTGCATGTGAAGAAGTAGGTAGTCAGGGCCACCTGCTTTAGAATCTGTTCCAGACATGTTGAATCCACCGAATGGTTGGTATCCAACAATAGCACCTGTACATCCTCTGTTAAAGTATAGGTTTCCTACTAGGAAGTCTTCTCTTGCTTGCTCAATGTTGGCACGGTTATTAGAAATGACAGCTCCTGTTAAGCCGTATTCTGTGTCATTCGCCATGTCAATCGCTTCATTCCAGTCTTTGGCTTTTGCAAACGCAACAACTGGTCCAAAGATTTCTTCCTTCATGAGACGAGCACTGCGGTCAACATCTGCTACTACAGTTGGTTGAACGAACCAACCTTTGGAGTCGTCACCTTCTCCACCTGCTACGATACGACCTTCACTCTTTCCAATTTCAACGTAAGACATGATTTTGTCATAGGCAGCTTGGTCAATAACTGGACCCATAAAGTTTTTACGATCTTCTGGGTTTCCAACTTTAAGGTCTTTTGTAAGTTCCACTACACGGTCAAGAACTTGATCATACACTTCTTCTAGTACGATAGCACGTGAACAAGCAGAACATTTTTGGCCAGAGAAGCCAAATGCAGAAGCTACGATAGATTGAGCAGCTAACTCAAGGTCAGCTTCCTTATCAACGACAATCGTATCTTTACCACCCATTTCAGCAATAACACGCTTTAACCAGATTTGACCTTCATTTACTTTAGATGCACGTTCATAAATTCTAAGACCAACGTCTCTTGAACCAGTGAAGCTGATGAAACGTGTTTTCGGATGATCTACTAAGTAGTCTCCAACTTCTGCACCGCTACCTGGAATATAGTTAAGAACTCCTTTAGGAAGTCCTGCTTCTTCCATTACTTCTACGAATTTAGCAGCTACAACTGGTGTTGAAGAAGCTGGCTTTAATAGAACGGTGTTACCAGATACAAGCGCAGCAACTGTAGTACCTGCCATGATGGCAAATGCAAAGTTCCAAGGAGAGATGACAACGCCTACTCCTAAAGGAATGTAATCATAACGGTTGATTTCGCCTTCGCGGCTTTCTACTGGCTTACCATCTTTAATTAGTTGCATTTGACGGCCATAGTACTCTAGGAAATCAATAGCTTCTGCAGTATCAGCATCTGCTTCGTTCCATGGCTTACCTGCTTCTTTTACTAACAATGCCGAGAATTCATGCTTACGACGTCTTACAATTGCAGCTGCACGGAATAAAATATCTGCTCTCATCTCAGGTTTAGTCTTTCTCCAAGTTTTGAAAGCTTCTACTGCAGCTTGCATCGCTTGTTCTGCTAGATCCTTGTTTGCCTTAGAAACTCTACCAACTACTTCTTCGTAGTTAGCTGGGTTCACAGAAACAATTTTATCTTCTGTTGATACTCTTTCCCCATTGATGACAAGATCATAGTCTTGCCCCATGTAAGCATCAACCACTTTTAATCCTTCTTTAAATGCTTTCTGGTTTTCTTCTTGTGAAAAATCAGTAAAAGGTTCGTGATGATACGGTTTTACCATAACTATCCCCTCCTCATGTATTTGAACCGTTCGAAAACGGTTACATCCATTGTCCATTTTATCATGAAATAATTTTTTTCATCAAACAATTCTCATAAAATTATAGAAACCTTTATTTTCTATACAGGATACACTAAAAAAACCAAGTGCAATTGCACTTGGTTTTAGCCCTTTAATATACATAAACGTACGGATCATCAGACTCTCTTTCTTTCACAATCAAGGCCTCTGGCCCGTTAACAGAGTTCACGTTTACTTCAACTTTGACAGTATTCGGGAAGTATTTCATAACCAATCCCGTCACATATTGAGTAAATCCAATCACTTCTGCTTCTCCATTGAATTGAATATTGATATCGATGTTAATTGAACTCCATTCCCCATTTACATAGAAAGCCTTTCCAACTACACCATTGAATTCAGGGAAGTAGTTTTCAACCTCCATTTGAAAATTCAGGAAGGTTGTGGCATCTTCACGGTGCAATTCCATTCCGTTTGAAGAAGGATATAATACATAGTCCTCGTCTACTTCGTGCCAGTCTCCAATAGAATTTTTTCCTTTATCTATATCGGCGTAGGCCATGTAGTTACCTGGCACCACTGCATTCCGACTTTCCTGCTTAAATAAAGCAATCGTAATCGGAACATCAGGCATTCCTTCGATAGCACGAAGGCGTTTAACGACCTCTTCTGCTATTTTTTTCCCTTCTTTCAATAGGACTTCATTATCAATTTTTGCCTCATAAGTGGCTCCGTATCGTTCTAATTGATAATAATGAACTGAGTTTAGTGCAAGACCTATAACTACTCCACCCAATTCAACACTATCTTCATTAACACGTTTTAAATAGTTATGCTCAATGATGTGAGCTAAGTAAATCGGGTTATCCTTATTCGCTTCATGAGCATCTGGTCCGTCAACTAACGGTGGATTTAACCCTATATTTTCACTAGGCTCTATCCCAGCAGCAGTAGCTTGTTCTTCCGTATATTGTCTTCTTAGCCATAAGCTAACCGTGTCTCGGTCAATGTATTGACCGCCACGAAACAGATAATTATCTGTTGAAAACTTATGCTGAGCAATTCGCATTAATCCTGTTTCGAACTCTTTCATATCTAAACGTGTATGCAGGTTAGAGACAACCATTCCCCTAGCCGGAGAAGGTTCATAAGGAAGGATTGTTCTGTAATAAGAATCAGAAATAGCGTAGCTTGGAATAATCCCTGTCTTTTTTTCATTCTCATCTGTCGCATCTTCCTGCACAATTTCTTCTTCTTTCTCTAAACTAGGTACACACCCAGATAGTAGTAATATGCTTGTACAGAACAATGTAACAAGCTTTTTCATCCTATCCACCTCTTACTATTTAAGTTCTTCCAGAAACCGTTCCTCATTCCAAACTTCAATGCCTAACTGCTCGGCTTTTGTCAGTTTAGATCCAGCTTCCTCTCCCGCTACAACTAAATCTGTTTTCTTACTCACACTTCCCGTTACTTTTCCACCAAATCGTTCTATATGTTCCTTGGCCTCGTCTCTTGTTAACTGGGTGAGCCTCCCTGTTAAAACAACGGTTTTCCCAGAAAAATAAGAGTCTATATCCTCAACAGCAACTTTCTGTGGCCCTTTATATTCCATATTAACACCAAGTGTCTTTAATTCCTCTATTAATTCTTGTGCTTCATCTAATTGAAAATAGGTTGCAATTGAATCAGCCATCTTTTGGCCAATCTCATGAATATTGCATAATTGTTCTACTGAAGCTTCTTTCAATACATCCATGGTTCTAAATTCAGCCGCTAAAATTTTGGCTGCTTTAGCTCCAACATGGCGAATTCCTAAACCGAATAGCAACTTTTCAAGAGAATTAGATTTCGACTTCTCAATCGCATCCAACAAATTCTGAACGGACTTCTCACCCATTCTTTCGAGTTTGATGAGGTCATCGAACTGTAATCGATACAAATCAGCTACATCCTCAATGAGCTTTTCTTTAAAGAGTTGTGTAATCACCTTTTCACCAAGTCCATCAATATTCATGGCATCGCGTGAAACAAAATGGATGAGGCCTTCTCTAATTTGGGCTGGACATTTCGGGTTAATACAACGAACCGCTACCTCGTCATCGATAGAGACTAATTCACTTCCGCATTCCGGGCATTCTTTTGGCATTTCAAATACAGTTTCGTCTCCCGTTCTTTTATCTGCTAAAGACCTCACAACTTCAGGGATAATATCTCCTGCCTTTTTAATAACAACATAGTCACCAATTCGAATGTCCTTTTCTCGAATTAAGTCTTCATTATGTAGAGAGGCTCTTTTCACGGTTGTTCCAGCTACTTTGACAGGCTCTAATTCTGCAGTAGGCGTCACAGCACCTGTTCTTCCCACATTTAATTCAATGCCAATTAGCTTTGTTACGACTTCTTCTGCAGGAAATTTGTATGCGATCGCCCATCTAGGACTCTTAGCGGTAAATCCAAGCTCTTCTTGTTGATGGAAGGAATCAACCTTAATGACAATTCCATCAATTTCATAAGGAAGATCTGCTCTTTTCTCAACCCATCCATTTACATAGTTCACCACATCATCAATTGTGGAACATACTTGTCTCTCTGGGTTTGTTTTGAAACCTAATTTGTCTAGTAAATTTAGTCCCTCACTATGGGATTCCACACCAGTTGTGCCTAAATCAGCAATACTATATAAAAATACATCTAAGTTTCTGGACGCAGCAATTTTCGGATCCAACTGTCTTAGAGAACCAGCTGCTGCATTTCGTGGATTGGCAAAAGGCTCTTCACCATTTGCATCTTTCACTTCATTTAATGCTTGGAAAGAGCGCTTCGGCATATAAGCTTCACCTCTCACTTCAAATGTGAGTGGTTCTTTTATTTTTAGAGGGACCGATTTAACTGTACGGATATTGGCAGTGATATCCTCCCCAGTAGTACCATCGCCACGCGTAGCTCCCTGAACAAATAAACCATCTTCGTATCGTAAAGAAACAGCAAGTCCATCAATTTTTAATTCACACACGTATTGATAATTCTCACCAATGGCTTGTTTTACTTTCCGGTCGAAATCTTTCAAATCATCTTCATTAAATGCATTTCCAAGACTTAGCATAGGTGTCCGGTGCTGTACCTTTTCGAAGGCTTCTAACACTTCTCCCCCAACACGTTGAGTTGGAGAATCAGGCGTCCTTAAGTCTGGAAATGCCCCTTCTAATTGCACGAGCTCTTTTAGTAGCTGATCGTATTCACTATCGGGAACAGAGGGTTTGTCTAGAACATGGTACTCATAATTGTATTGGTTAAGCAGATTATGTAATTCGGTTACTCTTTTTTCTGCCACGCTACGCTCCATCCTAGTTCCTTCCTTTCTGGCTTACCTCTTTTGTTTTGGCTGTTTAGTATAATGTTTTGCTTTGTAACTAATTTGACTCCTAGAATTATAGGTGTTGATTTCCGTTGCAGGTGCTTGCTTTCCGCGGGCGGTCCGGGAGCCTCCTCGTCGCATTCGCTCCTGCGGGGTCTCCCTTGTCCCTTCCTCCCACTTTCCACTGCTTCCATCATTTCTTCATGGCAGTGGAAATGAGTCAAGCACCTTCCACTCCAATCAACTGCAGTTTACTTTAATTTAAAATAGGCAATAATCTTTACAAAGAAAGCATTTGTACTATGTATTTTTAGGCAATCCTTAGGCCCATTACGTACCCTTAAATTGCCTAAATGAATTATCCTTGTACTTTCTCGATCGGTGCAAATGAAGCTAGGAGTCGTTTGATCCCTTGGCTAGGAAAAGCAATATCCAGCTCTTTTCCGTCTCCTTCGCCTCTCACACTGACAACCGTTCCAGGGCCCCATTTCTTATGTTCAACCTTGTCTCCTACTTGCCAATCTTTTTCCTCATTACCGGTCTTCTGTGGCCTCATAGTAGGCTGCCCAGTTCTTCTTGGATAAGATGCTCCTTGATTTCCAGTTGCAAATGGAGAACTCGATTTTGCTTGCGGTGGATTTACATACTCAATAAGATCTTCCGGAATTTCCTGAATGAAACGACTTTCAGGATTCATGTTCGTTCTACCAAATAGTGTACGCATTCCAGCACTTGTTAAAAATAGCTGTTGCTCTGCTCTTGTTATTCCTACATAAGCTAACCGACGTTCTTCTTCCATCTCTTCTTCTTCCATTAAAGAACGGCTGTGAGGGAACACGCCTTCTTCCATTCCAATTAAAAATACGACAGGAAACTCTAATCCCTTCGCTGAATGTAGAGTCATAAGCGTGACAGCACCTTGATTCGTTTCATCTTCATCCAAACGGTCAATGTCTGCAACTAAAGCTAAGTCTGTTAGGAAGGCCACTAAACTCTTATCCTCTTCACTACGCTCTTCAAACGTTTTTGTAACAGAAATAAATTCCTCAATGTTTTCCATGCGGCTCTGCGCTTCCAGTGTTCCTTCCTTCTTCAACATTTCCTCATAGCCTGTCTTCTCAATTACTTCCTCTGCTAATTCTGTAACCGAGAGATAGTCTTGCATGTTGGTAAAATGGTTAATAAATTGGTGGAAATCAGCAACGGCTTGCGTAATTTTAGGAGAAAGTCCAATAAAATCTACTTCCCCTAGTGCTTGGAAAAGACTTAAGTCTCGGTCCGCGGCATAATTTGCAATTTTATCAAGGGAACCTGAGCCAATTCCTCTTTTCGGAACATTGATAACCCTTTGTAAGCTGATATCATCATCTGGATTTGAAATGAGTCGCAGATAGGCTAAGATATCTTTAATCTCTTTACGATCGTAGAACTTTGTTCCCCCAACAATGTTATAGGTAATATTGGATTTAAGTAATACTTCCTCCATTACACGTGACTGCGCATTCGTTCTGTATAAGATGGCAATATCTGAACTCGAAAGTTCCCCAGACTTCACCAATTCGTTTATCTTTCCTGCTACAAATTGAGCTTCACTTTGTTCATTCATCGCTTTGTAGTAAGCAATTTTATTCCCTTCACTATTTTCAGTCCAAAGGTTTTTGGCCTTCCGATTAAGGTTATTTGAAATGACATCATTAGCCGCCTGTAAAATCCGCTTTGTAGAACGGTAGTTTTGTTCTAACAGTATCACATTTGCCTTCGGATAATCCTTCTCAAATGTTAAGATATTCGCTATATCTGCTCCACGCCAACGATAGATAGACTGATCAGAATCCCCTACGACACACAGGTTTTCGAACCTTTGTGCTAACTTTTTAACGAGGAAGTACTGTGCACGGTTCGTATCCTGATACTCATCTACGTGAATATATTGGAACTTCCTTTGATAGTGTTCCAACACTTCCGGTACTCGATCGAACAATTTTATGGTAAGCATGATCAGGTCATCAAAATCGAGTGCATGGTTTTTGCGAAGACGCTTTTGGTACTCTTTGTACACTTTTGCAACCATTTCATCATAATAGCCGCCTTGTTTCTTTTCAAACGTTTCAACATCAATTAGTTCATTCTTAGCAGACGATATTGAACCTAAGAACATTCTAGGGTCAAACTTTTTTGCATCAATATTTAAGTCTTTTAAAATGGCTTTTAGAACAGATAGCTGATCTGTTGTATCTAGGATAGAGAAATTTCGGTTGTAACCAATCCGGTCGATGTCGCGGCGTAGTATACGTACACACATCGAGTGGAAGGTTGAAATCCACATCTCATCCGCGGCGGACGCAACAATACGTTGAAGACGCTCTTTCATTTCTCGCGCTGCTTTGTTTGTAAAGGTAATCGCTAGAATGTTATATGGGTTTACTCCTTTTTCCACAAGTAAATACCCGATGCGATGTGTTAAAACTCTCGTCTTACCACTTCCCGCTCCTGCCATTATTAACAAAGGACCTTCAGTGGTCTTTACAGCGAGCTTTTGTTGATCATTTAATCCGTTTAGTAGTTGGTTTGTTAAAAATTGCATACTTACTCCCCTCACAATAAGAACGTTTGTTCTGTTAACTATATCATAACTCTCTCAAGAGTTGAACGTTACTTTTTCTTTGTTTCTTTTACTGCCTGTACGGTGTGTAAGGCTGCTTTTAAATCGTCATAAACGATATTTCCTACAATCACAACATCGGCCAATTCGGCCATCTCTTTTGCTTGTTCAGCCTGATGGATACCCCCACCATAAAAGAGCAACGTATTCTGTAATTTACGAGAAACTTGCCCAACTAAATTCGAGTCCCCGTACATACCGCTATATTCCATATAAAAAATGGGTAACTTAAGCATGTTCTCAACCATCATGGCGTATGCTAGGACATCTTCGTCACTAACACTCTCTGAATTCGTTTCTTGAAAGGCTTTACTATCCGGATTTAGCATACAATAGCCTTCAACAAACATTTCATCCCAATTGATAAAGTCACCGTACTCTTTAACAGCTTCTTTATGTAGACCTGTTATCCACTTGGGATCGGAGCTATTCAAAACAGTTGGAACAAAATAAAAATCGAAACCTGGTGTAATAGAATCTAAATTGGATATTTCTAATACACAAGGTACAGAAAATCTTCGAACACGAGCTAAAATATCTAACGTATTTTCAAGCGTTACTCCATCCGTTCCACCTACTAAGATGGCATCCGTCCCCGAATCACATACTTTTTCTAATTGTTCATCACTAATTTCTTTATTCGGATCTATTTTAAAGACATGTCGCCATTCCTTTATATTGTACATGGCAGGTAAACCCCCGTTTCTACTCACATGAAGACATTATACCATTGTAACCACCTCTATCCCAAAAGGGAATCCATGTATTTTTTTACATTAAAATAAAGAAAAACTCGCCACTTGATCGGCGAGTTTTGTATTATACTTCTTCTTGTTCTTTGATTCGATCTAATGCCATTGTGTATGCATCGTTTCCATAGTTTAAGCAACGCTTAACCCTTGAAATTGTCGCAGTACTAGCACCTGTCTCTGTTTCAATTTTATGATAGGTTTTTCCTTCTTGTAGCATTCTAGCAACTTCGAGACGTTGTGCTAAAGATTGAATTTCATTCACAGTACATAAATCATCGAAGAAACGATAGCATTCTTCAAGATCTTTTAAAGATAATACGGCCTTAAACAGCTGGTCTAATTCTTTCCCTCTTAATTTATCAATTTGCATATTTGCTCTCCTCTTTTATGATTCCGATTGAATCGTAACAGCTTGCGATAATCCTGGACTAATTGGAATAACGTTAATCCACGTTTTACCTTTTGCCAGTTTTGCAGGCTGCCCATTTTCCATTGGGACGATTTGTCCGTTCACATTTTTCCATTCAATCTCACGCCACTTGCCTTTTTGCACTAAGTAAGCTTTTCCACCAGTAGAAAAATCAATGTCTCTACGACCTTTATTATTCGTAGTCACTACATGTGGTGCTTCCATTATCACAATATTATCTAACATCACAGCTTCATCTGATTTGTGGTCTCTTGTTTGAGTACCATTTGTATGCCGACTGTATTTCTCAGTCTCAGAGTCATATTCATACGTTGCATCGTACAAAGATGAGTTATAGGAAACCGTTATTTTTGTAGCCAAATCTCCTGCAATCACTTCTTCTTCTGTATCCGTTAGGAAGGATAAACTTGGTGGTAAAATCTCCATATCATACTTTTTCGATTCTGCACCTTTTTTAATGTTTTCGAAAGTTATATATGAGTTGTGGGGAGCTTGTCTATCCGAAGAACGGTAAAACAGAGTCCCATCATAGTACATACCATTTAGATTGGACACATAATCTGTATCAGACATTACCTTTGCTTCAGGACTAAATCCATGTGCAATATATAAGCTGTTGTAGCCCTTTGCTATTTCCATAAAATAATCTCTGGCACTACGAACTGGTCCCACTTCAACTGGATACTCACTTTGGAAAATAGCTAAAAACCTAGTGATATTTCCTTCAGTTAAAATTTCGAAAACAAGATCTGCTTCAGGTAATCCTGTTTGTGGTCTCGCATGAATATCATTGTTAACCATGACAGCAACTGACCTTGCGTTAATTTCTTCGTTTGTTCCTTCACCTGATAAAGGATAGTGGAAAGAAAACTGTTCCACTTCTTCTTCCTCTTCCTCATTTACCGTTTCATCCTCCGGTTCCTCTTGGACTGGAGGTGATGTATTTTCTTCAGGTGCCGCATCCTCTTCAGGTTTACCACACCCCACTAATAGAAGTCCTACTCCTAAGAAAATCCCCAATATTCGCTTATTCAAAATCACGTAACTACACTCCTAGTTGTTTTTTCCACTCCCTGGATTAAGATACTAACTAATCTATGTAGAAACTGCGTAATGTCTTCCTTCACACCACAGTTTCACTTTTTAGCAATAAAACTTTCACACGTTACTATTTTAACGCATTACGCTAGGAAACAATACCATTTTTTTCATAACATCAAAGATTCCTTGTTGCGTAATCCGTATATAAGGAAGGTGGGTGGATGAGAAAAATAATAAAGAATAGATTGGCTCATCAAACCGATAGCCTCTATCGGCTAAAAGCTCCTTTAGCTTTGTTTCTTCCTCCATTAACTCTTCCATCGGCTTATCTGACATAATTCCGTGTAATGGTAGCGCTATTTCATGAATGACTTCCTCATTCTCCGTTAATACGATTCCACCACCTAATTCTTTCATTCTCTTACAGGCCACTAATAAATCTTTTTTACTTTTTCCAATTAAAATGATATCTCCGCTGTTTGAAAAAGTAGATGCAAATCCACCAAGCTGTGTAGCAAACCCTTTCAACATCGTATTCACTTTCCATTTCCCTTCCCGGTCAACTAGCATAAAGAAACATTGATCTTGACTCTCAGGAAGTTCCTCAACAGACACATCTAAATTTACGGAATAAGGCTTTGTTATGACAGCATTAACCATTTCAATTCCCATGGCCATAGAAAATTGAAGATCATCCATAGATAACTCCCAATCACTATCATATGGCTGAAGTCCATAGTGGCTCCATTTAATGTCATATTCTCCGAACGTATTCTCACTATTCCTTTTAACCCATTTTCCTTTGGCTAAAACTGAATGTGGGGTAGGATCCTTTTCACTACGTAAGAAGTTAATGTTGGCTAAACGACCGGTGGTAATGCTTCCTAATAAGTGATCAAACTGATAATACCTAGCCACGTTAAAGCTTGCCATTAAATACGCATCAATTGGAGAAATCCCTGCATCTAAAGCGATACGGATCATTTGATCGTGCATTCCACCACTAGAAAAGCTTGGTGGTGATCCGTCAGTAGTTAAGAATATCTGGTCGTAATTATCTATGCCTAACTCCTTCATTTCTTTTAAAAGATTCGGTAAATCCGGGCGAATAGATGAATAACGAAGAGCGACAGAATACCCGTGCTGTAGTCGATTCCACACCTCTTGACCTGTCATCGATTCGTGATCTGCGTCTGCTCCCAGTAACTTGAGCTTCACCAATGTTCTTTCAGAAGCTCCTGGAAAATGACCTTCTACACGCTTTCTTTGTCGTTTTGTTTCCTGTATCCAATGTAGAAGTAAGTCATCACCTTGAAGAAGACGCGGCCAACTAGTTAATTCACCTGCTTGAATGACATCTTCTCTCTCTAACCAAGCTTTAATCGTTTGATGTGAGTAGATTGATTCCTCATTAAACAACTCTGTTTGGGAGTCAAAACGGCACCACCAAAACATGGAAACAGGCAACTTTTTCATTTCATCCAAGAAGGAAAACGCTTTCTTTTTATCGTTTAATAAAGCAAGAAATAAATTGTCATTGATTAGTGTTGTTGTTCCGGTTTGGGATGCATAGTTAGCTAGCGTCAGGGGATTATATAACTGAAATGGATGTGCGTGTGGTTCTATATATCCAGGTACGAGCCAATCATCTTTACAATCAACCACTTCGCATGTTTCCAGGTTCTCTGGTAGTTTTTCTCCCACATAAATAATCCGATCTTCGTAAATCCATATATGTCCATTTAACCATTTCTTAAAATATGGATGCAGGTAGCGTGCATTTTTTAATAATAATGTGGGGGATTTAGACCCATCGATAATAGCAGTATGTTCTCTTTGTTGTTTAATTTTCCAATGATTATCTTGTCTCATTGCTACTTCTTCCCCCTTAAGAAACTTGTCTGTATTGGTATTATACTAACATATTTTGAATATTAACGCATTAAAGAATTGAAATTTTTTACAAATTGAAAGGAGAATCATTATGTTTCAAGTAAAGCCTAACATAGGGATTGTAAATGCACTTATTAGAATTACATGTGGCCTCACCATGCTTTCATGGGTAACTGCCAAATTAGTAAAAAGACCATGGAGAGATTCCTATTTAATCGTTGCTGCTATTGCTGCTATGAAGGTAGGAGAAGGAATCGTCCGCTATTGCCCAATAACTGCATTGTTTAAAGAAGGGAATATGAACATAAACATGTTTCAAGACTTAACGAATAACAAGGACCAGGATCAACCGCCATCTACTACTTCTTATGGTTCTGTCGACTAATCCTACAACTGAAATGGAGTTGAAGACCTGAAATGTTCTGGGAATATTTGACCGATATGTCATTCGTCCTAATTACTGTCATTGGTGGAATCGTGGCCTTAGCGTATGTATACATCCACAAATCAAGGAAAAAGGCTAGGGATTAGAACTACATTACACATCCTTTAAAGTGGATGTGTTTCTTTTTGCATAAAAAAAGCCAAGCTTCTAAATAGTATAGAAACTTGACTTTTCCTTTTATTCTTCTTTTAATTGCCCCTGAAATTGGATTTCACTTTTTATAGGAATAACGTCTTTTTGACCATCTTTTATAATTTCTTCAAAAACTGGTTTCTCAAGTCTTCGAATAGGTGTGTAGCCCTCTTTATCCATCCGATTTAAACATTCACTTACCGTTTCATTTTCTAGTACAGTAAACCACTTCTTCTTTGGATTCTTACTCATTTAAACAACTTTCCTTTACGTACACTTTTCACCCAGAAGCCACCATGGATAGCTTTTGGTTCATAGGCAATAATAAATGCTTTTGGATCCAACTCTTTTATTGTTTCGTAAAGCCTTAGCTCATACTTCCTAGGTGTCAAAATTTGCATAGCAACACGATCCCCTTCACGGCCATTCGCCATCCAATTTGTTACACCGTAACCTTTATCACGCAACTCTTTTGGAAGGTCCTTTGCGTCCTCAGTTGTTATTACATTTACTGTAATATATCCCAACGCTAGCTTCTCTTCAAGCTTCATACCAGCCAGAACTCCTAGTCCATAACCAACTGCATAAGCAACTAGGTTTTGAATCTGATTTAAGTTATCTAATACTAACCCTAAACCAACAACATAAATCACAACTTCAAACATACTAATAACTGCTGCTAAATATCTCTGCCCTTTCAACGTTAAAATCATCCGTATCGTAAAAAAAGAAACATAGACCACATTTATGATTAAAATGATAGCTACCATTATTAGACCGTTCTCTAGCATTCCAAATCCTCCTTTACAGCAAGCAACCCACTATGGACTGCTGACAATCTATTGTACTAAACATCTTCCCTTTTGCGAAGGATTTCAACCCTATTTTTGTACATTTGTCCTTCTTAATTCCATAAGAACATTAAATTAAATGAAAGGCTTTGTACTATTGATATGTAGTATTAACAGTTTCTCCTTTTATGGAGTTTTTATAGGAGGGGAGTGAGATTTAGTGTGTTCTCTCTTTTTCGGAACTCAGGCTACTCTTTTCGGAACTCAGGCTACGGGTGTACTCACATTCGTACCCCCGTAGCTCTTTACTAACCGGAATTTTATAAATAGAGTACTTGGTAACCGGCTTTTATTAAATTTAATTCAAGGGCCGGTTATCTTTTTGGTGCTATCGGAAAAGTTTAGCCCACTATCAGAACTAATACATGCTCTAACAGAAAACTTAGTACCGCTATCGGAAGTTATGCCCCATCTATCAGAAAATATTAGACCACTATCGGAAATATGTAGACATCTATCAGAAAACATGATGCTTCTATCAGAAAAAGTTCATCTACAGGTTCCCATTACCCATACAAAAAAGCAACCTAATGATTAGGTTGCTTCACATTACCTGGCAACGTCCTACTCTCACAGGGGGACAGCCCCCAACTACCATTGGCGCTGAGAAGCTTAACTTCCGTGTTCGGGATGGGAACGGGTGTGACCTTCTCGCCATAGTTACCAGATCTATTTAATTAAATTCATTCTCTCAAAACTAGATAACTGACTAATGAGGTGTAAGGACCGAATCACCATGTAATTGGTTAAGTCCTCGATCGATTAGTATCTGTCAGCTCCACACGTC